>JANXLW010000097.1 GCA_025354965.1 Betaproteobacteria bacterium | reverse complement strand
CGCTTTCTCTGCGGCTTCCGCCAGCAGCGTCCATAGGCGCGCCTCCGGTCCCGATTTCCCTGCTGCCTTGGCGCGTTCTTCGATGGCATTCTTGAAACGATCAAACTCCGTTGTGTCACCCTTCACATCCGCCATGGCACTCGCCAATTGCTTTTTCAGGGTGAGAAACAGCGCAGCAGAAAATGTGCTTTGCGCCAGGTAGGACGGCAGCTGAAGTCCCGCATCCTTTGAGTCAGGTTTAATCGTCAGCAAGGCAATCCGCGGATGGGCGCAGAATTGACTAAACAAATCACTGCCAAGGAACTGGCTGATCGCCTTTTCCAGATTCTTCGAACGCGCTTTTAACATGCCCGAAACCAACTCGGTGACGCCAGATGCGACCAGAGCCAGTGCAGCGTACATCAGCATGAGCCCGATCAGGGTATCCAGAATTGCGGAATTGAACACTGATTACCTCGATCTTTTCTGAGAGTTACTCGGTTAGGCGGATGATCTTATGCACCGCATAGTTTCCATCAAGCTCCAGGCTGTTGCAAGCTTCTTTTCATGCCTTGCAGAGCCCCTTCGCGTTAGCCACATAGATTGTGGGTGCCCAACAAGACATTTCGCTGGGTACGGTTATTTTTCCCAAACACCAATTCCGATGTAATCTCGAACGGCAATCGCGCGAATGATTTTATGTAGAACGAAGAGTCACGAACTTTTAGCTTCATATCACCCTCGTGCCCGCGAGTCAACCATTGACCACAGATTGCATCAGTGTGCTGCCGTGACGTTCCGATATTCGGCTGCGCAAGCGTCAGGTAGCCTGGGGCGTTTGACGTGCATCTTGGATTGGCCCAAACGGACGACACCACTTTAACTGCCGTGCCAGCGAACTTCGCCGGTGTGTCGACCCTTGTGCTGGACGCCGGCCACACTCTGGGCGGACAACACCAGCATATGTTCGATGAACTGACGCGAGAGTTGACCCAGAAGGTCATCGATGGACAATTGGGCTTGCCCAATCACCAACCTCAACCTTCAAGTACGACCGGGACATCGCCACGGGATGCACAGCTTCATGTGGCGCGACATTCGTGTCGTCGAGGCGATTTATTGGCCCAGGATGTCACTAAGCTACACGTTGAAGGACAGCAATCAACAGGTGTTGATGTCGGGCAATGAAAATATCAAGGACATTGGCTTTCTTACCAGTTAGAGTCGGAGTGGACTGACGCGCTTTAGCTATGAAGAAACAATGCTCAGAGGCTGGTTCAAGAGGATGCAGCGGGATGGTAGGTTCCCGGTCAAAGGCGCTCAGAACCAGGCACCGAAGTTACGACGGTACTCTGAAGAGCTGATTGCAGCCGTTGGCTGCTTGACCGTGAACAAAGAAAGCTGCTGGGTATGAACGCTTGATTTACCGCCAAACCTTGATACGTTAAGGGCCTGTCAAGCGGGTCTTTGTCGTTCTGGGAGATGGAAGTTAATGGGGACGCAAAATGGCGCCGCCTACTGGTGAGATGGAACTCAGAGAATGGCCGCAGGATTTGTTGCGATCAGGCTCAAAATACAGCCGGGATCCTCAACTTGAGAATTCGACTATCGGCTTTGGCCCGCACGGCGCGGGCCTTTGCCAAAAAAAGAGCCCTTCAGTTGGAAGGGCCCAGACTGGCTGGCGGAGAGGGTGG
>JANXLW010000096.1 GCA_025354965.1 Betaproteobacteria bacterium | reverse complement strand
GCCATCGAACTGCTGGCTGCGATCCCATCGATTGTCTACGGTATGTGGGGCTTGCTGGTGTTCGGCCCGATATTGGCCACCTATGTGCAGCAGCCCTTGCAATCCCTGTTTGCAGGTGTGCCTTACTTGGGCGCTTTTGTTTCCGGACCGCCGGTTGGTATTGGTATTCTTTCAGCCGGCATTATTTTGGCAATCATGATCATCCCGTTCATTGCGGCGGTCATGCGCGATGTATTCGAAGTCACGCCCACCCTTCTCAAGGAGTCGGCCTATGGTTTGGGTGCCACTACCTGGGAAGTTGTCTCGAGCGTGGTGTTGCCCTACACCAAGGCCGGTGTCATTGGCGGCGTTATGCTGGGTCTGGGGCGTGCCATCGGTGAAACCATGGCGGTCACTTTCGTCATCGGAAATTTCAACCAACTGGATTCACTGAGCTTGTTTCAAGCTGCCAATAGCATTACCTCAGCCTTGGCCAATGAATTTGCCGAAGCCGGAGAAGGCTTGCATCAAGCGTCTCTGATGTACCTTGGTCTGGTGCTGTTCTTCATAACTTTTGTGGTTTTAACCCTGTCCAAAGTGCTGCTATCACAGCTCAAGAAGGGTGAAGGGGTGAAGACGTGAGTGCTAGCGAACTATTGTTGCAGGCAGCAGCACTGGAGCAGACCCGCCAGTCCCGCTATGCCCGGCGCAAGCAAGTCAATCGAGTGGCGTTGTTGCTGTCGTTGATTGCCATGGCCTTTGGGCTATTCTGGTTGTTCTGGATTTTGTTCGAGACCATTCGTCTCGGGGTGGCCGGTCTGACACTCGAAACGCTGACTCAAATGACACCGCCCCCCAATGACGCGGGCGGCCTGGCCAACGCTATCTACGGCTCATTTTTGATGGTTTTGCTGGCTACGTTTGTCGGCACGCCGATCGGTGTGATGGCGGGTATTTACCTCGCCGAGTTCGACACCCAGGGCTGGCTGGCGCAAGCGACTCGTTTCGTCAACGACATTTTGCTATCCGCGCCAAGCATTGTGATCGGATTATTTGTGTACGCAGTGATCGTGACGCGGTTCAAATCGTTTTCTGGCTATGCGGGCATCATGGCGCTGGCGCTGATCGTCATTCCGGTGGTGATTCGAACCACGGAGAACATGCTGCAGTTGGTACCGGCCGGTTTGCGTGAAGCAGCCTATGCGCTGGGCGCGCCGAAATGGAAAGTTATTGTGAGCATCACGCTGAAGGCTGCGCGCTCTGGCGTAGTTACCGGCATCTTGCTGGCGGTGGCGCGCATCGCCGGGGAAACTGCGCCGCTGCTTTTCACCGCGTTGAGCAACCAATTCTGGACTTCGAGCCTGGGCGAGCCGATGGCGAGTTTGCCAGTCACGATTTTCAAGTTCGCCATGAGTCCTTATGAAAATTGGCAAAAACTGGCCTGGGCGGGTGTCTTCATCATCACGCTGGCGGTTCTGGGTCTGAACATTTTGGCCAGAGTGCTGACACGCAGCAAGTCCTGACTGAATTGCTGTCAAAAACGAATTAAGAGCCGAATATGAATACTGCTGTCGCTACCCCTGAGACAACCAAGATCGCTGTCAAAGAATTGAATTTCTACTACGGGAAATTCCACGCGCTGAAAAACATAAATCTGGAAATTCCTGAAAACAAGGTGACTGCTTTCATCGGCCCGTCGGGTTGCGGGAAGTCAACCTTGTTACGCGTTTTCAATCGCATGTTCGAGTTGTATCCTGAGCAGCGCGCAGAAGGTGAAATTTTGCTGGATGGCGAAAATCTGCTGACCAGCAAGAAGGACGTAGCCCTGTTGCGCGCCAAGGTCGGCATGGTGTTTCAGAAGCCGACGCCATTTCCGATGTCGATCTTTGACAACGTGGCGTTTGGTGTCAAGCTGTTCGAGTCCCTGAATACGTCCGACATGGAAGAGCGCGTTGAGTGGGCCCTGCGCAAAGCCGCTTTGTGGACCGAGGTCAAGGACAAATTGATGCAAAGCGGCTCCAGTCTGTCGGGCGGGCAACAACAGCGTTTGTG
>JANXLW010000070.1 GCA_025354965.1 Betaproteobacteria bacterium | reverse complement strand
TCGGCCATGGATGTGATGCTGGAACGCGACAGCAACGTGGTCGTTTATGGCCAGGACGTCGGCTATTTTGGCGGCGTGTTCCGCTGCACCGAAGGCCTGCAAAAGAAGTACGGCAGCTCACGCGTGTTCGACGCACCGATCTCCGAGGGCGGCATTGTGGGCACGGCGGTCGGCATGGGCGCCTATGGACTGCGCCCGGTGGTCGAAATCCAGTTCGCCGACTACTTTTACCCAGCCAGCGACCAGATCGTGTCAGAAGCGGCGCGCCTGCGCTATCGCTCGGCCGGTGACTTTACGGCCCCGATCACGATCCGCATGCCTTGCGGCGGCGGCATTTATGGCGGACAGACGCACAGCCAGAGTCCGGAAGCCTTGTTCACACAAGTCTGCGGCTTACGCACGGTGATGCCGTCCAACCCCTACGACGCCAAGGGTCTGCTGATTGCCTCCATCGAGAACGACGACCCGGTGATTTTCCTGGAACCCAAGCGCCTGTACAACGGACCGTTTGATGGCCACCACGACAAGCCGGTAGTGCCCTGGTCGAAACACCCGATGGGTGAAGTGCCGCAGGGCTATTACACCGTGCCGCTAGACACCGCCTCGATCTTCAGGCCTGGCAAGGCACTGACGGTACTGACCTACGGCACCATGGTCTTTGTCGCCGAAGCGGCCGCCGCCGAGACCGGCATCGATGCCGAGATCATCGACTTGCGCTCAATCTGGCCGCTCGACCTGGACACCATTGTTGCCTCGGTCAAGAAAACCGGGCGCTGCGTTGTGCTGCATGAGGCGACGCGCACCTGCGGCTTCGGCGCAGAACTGGTGTCGCTGATCCAGGAGCACTGCTTCTACCACCTGGAGGCGCCCATCGAGCGCGTCACCGGCTGGGACACACCCTACCCGCATGCCCAGGAGTGGGACTATTTTCCCGGTCCCACACGGGTGGGGGCTGCTCTCAAACGTACGCTGGAGGCATGATGGGCATTCACACAATCAAGATGCCGGACATCGGCGAAGGCATTGCCGAAGTTGAGCTCGTCGCCTGGCATGTGAAGGTGGGCGATGTCGTGACTGCCGACCAATTGCTGGCCGACGTGATGACCGACAAAGCGACAGTCGAGATACCGTCGGCGGTGGCCGGTACCGTGCTGGCCCTGGGCGGCAGCGTCGGCCAGGTGATGGCGGTCGGCTCCGAGCTGATTCGCATCGAAGTCGAAGGCCTCGGCAATCTCAAGAACGAGCCTGTCGCCACAGTCGCTCAAAAGGCGGCCTCGGCCGCGCCGCCAAAGGCGCCTGCCAGCAAGCCGCTCGCGCTAGCTGGCGCCCTGCTGGCACCGACCCAAGCAACGCCAAGCCGCCCCAATGGCACCGCTGTCAACGCGCGGCAACCGGGCGACAAACCGCTGGCTTCGCCGGCGGTCCGCCAACGCGCCTGGGACGCCGGTATCGAACTGCGCTTTGTGCCGGCCAGCGGCCCGGCGGGACGCATCACGGTGCAGGACCTGGACGCCTTTGCCGCACGCGCCGGTCATGCTCAGGCCGCCCCGGCCAGCGACCAGCGTTACCGCCAGCGCGACGCCGAAGACGCGGTGCCGGTCATCGGCCTGCGCCGCAAGATCGCGCAAAAGATGCAGGAGGCCAAGCGCCGCATCCCGCATTTCACCTATGTCGAGGAAATCGATGTCACCGAACTGGAAGACCTGCGCGGCAAGCTCAACGCCCAGTACGCCGGGCAGCGCGCACGCCTGACGCTGCTGCCCTTTCTGGTGCGCGCCATCGTGCTGGCAGTGCGTCAATTCCCACAGATCAACGCGCGTTACGATGACGAGGCGGCGCTGGTCACGCGCTATGAAGCGGTCCATCTGGGGATTGCCACGCAGTCTGAAGGCGGCCTGATGGTACCGGTGATACGCCACGCCGAGACGCTCGACGTCTGGCATGCCGCCGTCGAGGTGGCGCGGCTGAGCGAGGCCGCGCGCGCTGGCCGGGCGACGCGGGAGGAGCTCAGCGGCTCAACCATCACCATCACCAGCCTGGGTGCACTCGGCGGCATCGTCAGCACGCCGGTGATCAACCACCCCGAGGTGGCCATCGTCGGCGTCAACCGCATGGTGGAGCGCCCCATGGTGCGCTCCGGTGCGGTGGTGGTGCGCAAGATGATGAACCTGTCGTCGTCCTTCGACCATCGCGTTGTGGATGGCATGCACGGCGCCGAGTTTGTACAACTGCTGCGGGGCTACCTGGAGTCTCCCGCAACTTTGTTCCTGGAGTAAGCAATGGATGCACAACAAACCAAGCTGCTGATCGTCGGCGGTGGCCCCGGCGGCTACGTGGCCGCCATCCGCGCCGCACAACTGGGCATTGCCACTACGCTGGTGGAAAGCGATCATCTGGGCGGTACCTGCCTGAACATTGGTTGCATTCCCTCCAAGGCGCTGATCCACGCCGCCGACGCCTACCACCAGGCACACCACTTCATGGGCGACAGCACACTGGGCATCCACGTGGACAAAGCGCATATCGACATCGCCCAGACAGTGCGCTGGAAGGACGGCATTGTGGCGCGGCTGACCGGTGGCGTCGGCGCGCTGCTCAAAAAGCATGGCGTCAAGGTGGTCAAGGGACAGGCGAGCATTGTGGACGGCAAGACGGTCAATGTGGACCTCGGCAAGGGTGACGCTGAGCCGACGCGCATCCGGTGCGAACACCTGCTGCTGGCTTGCGGCTCGGTCGAGCTCGGGCTGACCGGCATGCCCTTTGGTGGCAAGGTGATTTCGTCGCGCCAGGCGCTGTCGCCTGACCGCGTCCCGAAGACGCTGTTGGTGGTCGGCGCCGGCTACATCGGCCTGGAGCTCGGCCTGGTCTACCGCAAGCTGGGTGCCGACGTGACAGTCGTTGAAGCGCAGGACCGCATCCTGCCGCTCTATGACGAAGAGCTGACCAAGCCAGTGGCCAATTCGCTGCGCAAGCTGGGCGTGCAAGTACGTCTGGGCTGCCAGGTGCAGGGTCTCGACAGCACCGACGTCGGCGTGCGCGTGCTCGACGCATCCGGGCGTGCCAGTACGCTGGCCGCCGAACAGGTGCTGGTGGCGATTGGCCGTGTTCCCAACACACACGGCTGGGGCCTTGAGGGTCTGATGCTGGAAATGAAGGGCCGCGCCGTCAAGGTGAACGACCAGTGCCAGACCTCCATGCGCAATGTCTGGGCCATTGGCGATCTGACCGGCGAACCCATGCTGGCGCACCGCGCCATGGCGCAAGGCGAGATGGTGGCTGAAATCATCTCCGGCAAGCGGCGCCACTTTGCACCAGCAGCGATTGCTGCGGTGTGCTTTACCGACCCCGAACTGGTGGTTGCAGGACAGTCACCTCAAGAGGCGGCACTGGCCGGGCTGGATTGCATTGACGCCAGCTTTCCGTTTGCCGCCAACGGCCGCGCCATGACCCTCGAGGCCAGTGATGGTTTTGTGCGTGTCGTGGCCCGGCGCGACAACCACCTGATTGTCGGTTGGCAAGCGGTCGGAGTGGGCGTGTCGGAGCTAAGCACCGCGTTTTCACATTCGATCGAGATGGGCGCCTGCCTGGAAGACGTGGCTGGCACCATTCACGCGCATCCGACCCTGGGCGAGGCGGTGCAGGAAGCAGCCATGCGGGCGCTGGGCCACGCTCTGCACGTTTAGACGCCGGGCCGGATCAGACGCCTGCCAGCGATCGGAGAGCTCCCGGGTCAACCAGATTCAACAGTCTCCCGGAGCCAGTGATCAGGCTGCGTTCACGCAAGTGGCGCAGCACTCGGGACAACGTTTCTGGGGCGATCCCCAGTTGCGCCGCAATCGACCTTTTGCGCTGCTGTAGTGTTACCGCCATGCCGCCTTTGTCACAAATTTGAGCGTGGCGCAGCAGCCACTCGGCACAGCGCGCCTCGGCGTCTTTGGCCAGGCGACTCACTGCAAATTCGGTTTGTTGGCGATGCGCCATAGCCACATCATGCAGCACGTCCTGGGCAGAGACTGACATAGCAGCGAGTGAACGGTGAAAGTCAGCCAGCGGTACTCGCCGCAAATGGACTTCGGTTTCCGAAACGGCGTCTACTGCATCCGCGAGATTCAGCACCGCCGAAGTGGCTTCCAGCCAGCAGGGCCCCTCAATCACACCCAACTGGTGCTCCATGATGCCGCCCTCCATCACGCCCAAAGCAACTCGTCCCCGCTCGATATAACTGACCCAGGGCGAGACGACAGCACGCTTAAGCAAGAGCTCGCCACGGGGAGCGACTTGTCGTTCGGCAGCAATGTCAAGGGTTTGGGCAGGTAGCATGTCTAACACTTTGCCGTGCTTAAGCCCCCACGACCTTGAGGGAAATCAAACAAACTTGAGTAAAAACCTTACAAAACCAGCGTAACGTGAAAATCATTGACCTTAACCAAGGTCGAACCGGTACCAATTAAGAAACCCATTTATGTCTACCCTGCTTGTTCGCAACGCCCGCTGCGTGGCAACCTTTGACAACGCCGACCCAACCCGTGCCCGCGAACTTCAGGGCGCATCGCTGTTCATCCGCGGACACCGCATCGAGGCCATTGGTAGCGCTGAGGCGTTGCCGCAAACCGCTGACGAGGTAATTGACGCAAGCAACCAACTAGTGATGCCTGGCCTGATCAACACCCATCACCACATGTACCAGAGTCTGACAAGGGCTGTTCCCGCTGTGCAAAACGCCGAGCTGTTTGGCTGGCTGCGTGGACTGTACCCGATCTGGGCCGGCCTGACGCCCGCGATGGTGCGGGTGTCCACCCAGACCGCCATGGCGGAGCTGTTGCTGAGCGGCTGCACCACCAGCAGCGACCATCTCTACCTCTACCCCAATGGCGTGAGGCTGGACGACAGCATTGAAGCGGCTGCTGAGATCGGCATGCGCTTTGTGGCCACCCGCGGCAGCATGAGTGTGGGTCAATCACAAGGCGGTCTGCCGCCCGACAGCCTGGTCGAACGGGAAGACTTTATCCTCAAGGATACCCAGCGTTTGATCGAGACCTGGCATGACACCACGCATGGTGCCATGGTCAACATTGCGGTAGCACCCTGCTCACCTTTTTCTGTCAGCCGTGACCTGATGCGCGAGTCCGCCAGTCTGGCCCGCAGTTTTGGTGTGCGCCTGCACACGCATCTGGCGGAGAACGACCACGACATTGCCTACTCCAGAGAAAAATTCAATTGCACACCCGCTCAATACGCGCAAGACCTGGGCTGGCTCGGGCACGACGTGTGGCACGCCCACTGCGTAAAAATCGATGATGACGGGATCAGCCTGTTTGCTGCCAGCCGGACCGGTGTCGCCCATTGCCCTTGCAGCAACATGCGCCTGGCGTCGGGTATTGCACCGATTCGCAAAATGCTGAACGCGGGCGTACCGGTGGGCCTGGGCGTCGATGGCAGCGCCAGCAATGACGCGGCGCACCCGATGAACGAGGCTCGGCAAGCCCTGCTGCTGGCCAGGGTTGGCCGCTCAATGCAGGCACCCGAAACACTCATCGGTCCGAGCGGTGAACGTCGCACCCGCTTCGGCTGCGACCTCGGTCCCACAGAAATGACAGCCCGCGATGCTTTGACGCTGGCAACGCGCGGCGGCGCCCAGGTACTGGGCCGCGCCGACATTGGTCATCTGGCTGCGGGCATGTGCGCCGATCTGGCTTTGTTTGATCTCGACACGCTGGCCTTTGCCGGCGCCGCCGTGCACGACCCGGTGGCTGCCCTGCTGCTGTGCGCCAGTCCACAGGCAACTTATACAGTGGTCAATGGCCGCGTGATCGTGCGTGACGGCCAGTTGGTAACTCTGGAACTGGCGCCGTTGATTGAGCGACACAACAGGCTGGCCTTGCTATTGGCTCAGCAGGCACAATAATTCATTCACCCAGATAAGCAGCCCGTACTTTGGGATCGTTCAGCATTTCCTTGGCGTCGCCCGACATGGTCACGAGGCCAGACTCCATGACATAGCCGCGGTCGGCAATGGCCAGCGCACGACTGGCGTTTTGTTCTACCAGCAGCACTGTCACGCCTTGCGCATAAACATCACGCACTACCTCAAAAATTTTGTCCACCATCAGGGGGGACAGGCCCATCGACGGTTCATCCATCAGTAACACTTTGGGGCGACTCATCAGGGCACGACCCATCGCCAGCATTTGCTGCTCACCACCGGATAAAGTACCTGCCAACTGATTGCGACGTTCCTTGAGCCGCGGAAAAATGGTGAACACCTTTTCCAGGTCAGCTGCAATGGCCTCTTTGTCGGTGCGAATGTAGGCGCCCATTTGCAAATTCTCGACAATGGTCATCCGGGTAAAAACCCCCCGGCCCTCGGGCACCATCGCCAGGCCTTGTCTGACAAGGTCCCAGGGACCCTGGCCGCGAATACTCTTGCCCAGGTACTCAATGTCCCCAGCGTTCATGGGCAGGCTTCCCGTGATGGCTTTCATGGTGGTCGTCTTGCCCGCGCCATTGGAGCCAATAAGCGACACCAATTCCCCTTCGTGCACTTCGAAATCAACGCCCTTGACGGCCTGAATGCCGCCATACGCCACTTTGAGGCCCGTCACTTTGAGAAGAATATTTGTCATATCAATGCCCACTGGTGCCAAGATAGGCCTCAATTACTTTTTCGTCTCTCTGCACATCAGCCGGTGTACCTTCGGCAATTTGCTTGCCGTAGTCCAGCACCGTGACCCGGTCACATAAGCCCATCACCAGCTTGACATCGTGCTCGATCAGCAAAATAGTGCGGTTGTCGTTGCGAATTTTGTCAATTAGTTCTCGCAACAGAACCTTCTCGGTGGCGTTCATGCCAGCCGCCGGCTCATCCAGGGCAATGAGCCGCGGATCGGTCGCCAGAGCACGGGCAATTTCGAGGCGACGCTGGTCACCGTAACTTAGCGTACGCGCCTTGTAATCGGCAAATCGACCAATGCCAACATACTCCAGCAACTCTTGTGCGCGCTGGGCGATGGCAGCTTCTTCCGCTTTGAAACCGGGTGTGCGAAAAATGGCGCCCAGCAAACCAGAATGGGTGCGGATGTGGCGTCCCACCATGACGTTTTCCAGCGCCGTCATTTCGGCAAACAAACGGATGTTCTGGAAGGTCCGCGCAATACCGGCTTTTGCCACCAGGTGCACAGCACTCGGTTGATAAGTATTGCCTGCCAGCTCGAAGCTTCCGCTGTCGGGTGCGTAAAGGCCGGTCAGCACATTGAAAAACGTGGTTTTGCCGGCGCCGTTGGGACCGATCAGACCATAAACCTGGCCCCGCTTGATCGTGATGCCGACGTCGCTTAACGCCTGCAGACCACCAAATCGCTTCGAAACGCCAGCCACTTTAAGTGCAGTATCTGTCATGTTCGTTCCTACTTGCTATTTTGCAGCGACTTGCCATGATCCGGCGACGGCCACAAGCCGCGTGGGCGCGACAACATGACACCGATCATGGCCAGCGCAATCAACAGCTGACGCAAAATCGACGCGTCCAGACGCCCTTCTGTCATGGCCTGTAGCGGTCCGGCCACATAGCGCAATACCTCCGGCAACGCCGACAGCAGCACAGCTCCCAAAATGACTCCAGGCAAATGTCCAATGCCACCCAACACTACCATGGCGACAATCATCACCGACTCCATCAAGCTGAAAGACTCGGGTGAAATGAAGCCCTGAAAAGAAGCAAACATGGCACCTGAAACGCCACCAAAAGTGGCGCCCATGCCGAATGCCAGCAATTTCAGGTTGCGGGTATTGATGCCCATGGCTTTGGCGGCGACTTCGTCTTCGCGAATGGCCATCCAGGCGCGGCCCACCCGAGACAGCTGGAGCCTATGAGAGATCATTACGCTGAACACTACCAGCATCAGAAATAGATAGTAGTAAAGTGATACGGAGGCTAACTCGAAGTCGCCAATGGCAATTTTCTTGCCCAGGTTCAACCCGAAGAAACTCAAGGAATCAATCTGACCCAGTCCTTTGGGGCCGTTGGTAATGTTGACCGGCTGATCCAGATTGTTCATGAACACGCGAATGATTTCACCAAAACCAAGCGTCACGATGGCCAGGTAGTCGCCCCGCAAACGCAGTGTCGGCGCCCCCAGCAGCAGGCCGAAAAATCCGGCCAACCCGGCTGCTGCCGGAACCACGATCCACAACGGCAGGTGCATGCCGTCCGGGAACATGGCCGCGATCC
>JANXLW010000069.1 GCA_025354965.1 Betaproteobacteria bacterium | reverse complement strand
TGGAAAGCCACGGCACTCGCAGGTTTCGGTTTGGTTGTTGCCGCTGCCGTCATTCTGGATGATTTGCAGAGCATCAAGGGTTTGGCTGATTCCAAGGTGTTGACAGCGCGGCGACGCGAAAAGCTGTTTGATGAAATTCGCGCCAAAGCCTTGTGTTGCTCCATCGCTGAGGCCAGTGTGGAAGAAATTGAACAGCTCAATATTTTGCAAGCCACTTTACTGGCCATGCGCCGTGCCGTTGAGGGATTGCGACTCAAACCCAGACTGGTATTGGTAGATGGCAACCGGCTGCCGGTGCTGGCGATGCGCTCAGAAGCGATTGTGAAGGGAGATGCACTGGTGCCTGCCATTTCGGCTGCTTCCATTCTGGCCAAGGTGCAGCGCGATCGCTGGTGTGCCGAGCTCGACTTGCAGTACCCGCAATACGGTTTTGCACAGCACAAAGGCTATGGCACAGCTGCGCATCTGGCCGCACTGCGTGAGCACGGCGCCTGCCCGCAGCATCGAAAAACCTTTGGTCCAGTGACTGCTGTATTGGCTCAGAAGCTGTGATGTCGCTGCCACCGGTTCAGCACATCGGCTCACGCGACAATGCTTTGCTGAAGGACCTGCGTCGTTTGTCGCAAGACAGCACTGCTTACCGCAAACAGGCGCGGTTTTGGGCCGAAGGTGAGCATCTTTGCCGCGCCGCTCTGGCGCGCGGAGTCAAACCTGCCATCGCTGTCTTTGCAGAGTCGCTTTGGCCTCTGGTGCCGGTCGACATTGCGCGGACGGCTACCAAAACTATCGTGGTTTCCGATCAGCTATTTGCCGACATCAGTGCGCTGGAGTCACCCGCCAGCATGGGATTTGTGTTTGATCTGCCAATGCCCGCAGCCTTGCTGCCAGGTCTTGCCAGCGTCATTCTGGACTGTGTGCAAGACGCCGGCAATGTAGGATCCATTTTGCGCAGTGCCTCGGCTTTTGGTTTCAAACAGATCATCGCCCTCAAAGGCAGCGCCGCCCTGTGGAGCCCTAAAGTATTGCGCGCGGGCATGGGGGCACACTGGGATTTGCGATTGGTTGAGGGTCTGCAAGCGGACGACCTTGATGAACTGACGCTGCCGATCGTTGTCACCAGCTCACATCAAGGCTCTTTTTTGCATCAAGCTTTAAAAAACACGGAGCTGCCAATGCCTTGTGCCTGGGTGTTCGGACATGAGGGACAGGGGGTCAGCGCCAAACTGCAAGCGCTTGCCAGCCTGCATGTGCGCATTGCCCAGCCGGGTGGCGAAGAGTCACTCAATGTGGCGGCCGCAGCCGCGATTTGCCTGCACGCGAGCGCGACGACATCCTTGAAATGACGGTCCCTCAGCTATAATGGGGCGCTTCACCGCAACCCGTACGTCTAGAGCCGTTTCAAGCCAATTCCCTCATAAAAGCAAGCCAAGATCTGGTTCTTGAGCGCGTTTGGGCGTACCTGAAACCCCCATCCGGAGAACCCAGTGCTTTTGTCTTTACAGGGAACTTTCCCCCCCGCCATTCTGGCGCTCGCAGACGGCACGGTGTTTGTTGGAAATTCCATTGGAGCCACCGGCTCCACCGTCGGCGAGGTGGTGTTTAACACTGCCATGACCGGCTACCAGGAAATCCTCACAGACCCGAGTTACTGCCAACAAATCGTCACACTCACTTACCCGCATATCGGCAACTATGGCGTCAACGCGCAGGACGTCGAAGCTGCCAAGGTGCACGTAGCCGGCCTGATCGTCAAGGACGTGCCGCTGGTGGCTTCTAATTTTCGCGCCAGCATGACGCTACCGCAGTACCTGAAACAAGAAAAAACGGTGGCCATCGCCAATCTCGATACACGCCAGTTGACGCGCCACTTGCGCACCCGGGGCGCGCAAAACGGTTGCGTTTTGGCTTTACCTGAAGGTCAGTCCATCACGCAGGCAACCATAGACCAGGCACTGGCACTGGCGCGCTGTGCTCATGACATGGCCGGAACAGATCTGGCCAAAGTGGTGTCGACCCCTTGCGCCTATGAATGGACGCAAACCGAGTGGCAACTTAAGCAGGAGCAACTCTCAGGCAAACCCGGCTACGGCGATCAAACCAGCGCAAAGTTTCATGTTGTCGCCTATGACTTTGGCGTCAAGTTGAACATTTTGCGCATGTTGGCCGAACGTGGCTGCCGCATAACGGTAGTGCCGGCTCAGAGTAGCGCGGCTGAGGCGCTCAAGCACAAACCCGACGGCATATTCCTGAGTAACGGCCCGGGCGACCCCCAGCCTTGCGATTACGCCATTACCGCGGTGGCAGAGTTGATTGAAACCGGCGTCCCGATCTTCGGCATCTGTCTGGGGCACCAGATCATGGCACTGGCCAGTGGTGCCAAAACATTCAAGATGAAGTTTGGCCACCATGGCGCCAACCATCCGGTGAAAGACCTCGACAGTGGCCGCGTCAGCATCACCAGTCAGAACCACGGCTTTGCGGTCGATGAAAAAACGCTGCCTGCCAACTTGCGCGCCACCCACATCAGCCTGTTTGACGGCACGCTGCAAGGCCTGGAGCGCACTGACAAACCCGCGTTTTGCTTCCAGGGGCATCCGGAAGCCTCACCCGGTCCGCACGATATCGCCTACCTGTTTGACCGCTTCACCGCGCTGATGGAGAAAAGGCAATGAGCCCCCACGTTCACGGCTTTGCCGTTTCACTGCCCCACCCCATTCGAGTGATTGGGGCCTTCGCTCCTTTGGAGCGGTCCTGCGGGAGCAAAAATGCCTAAGCGCACAGACATCAAATCCATCCTTATCATCGGCGCTGGCCCGATCATCATTGGTCAGGCTTGCGAGTTCGACTACTCCGGCGTGCAGGCCTGCAAGGCGCTGCGTGAAGAGGGCTACAAAGTCATTCTGATCAACAGCAACCCGGCCACGATCATGACCGACCCGGCCACAGCCGATGTGACCTACATCGAGCCCATCACCTGGCAGACGGTCGAGAAGATCATTGCCAAAGAGCACCCAGACGCCATTTTGCCGACCATGGGTGGCCAGACGGCGCTCAATTGCGCCCTCGACCTGTGGCATCACGGCGTGCTGGATAAATACAAAGTTGAACTGATTGGCGCCAGTCCCGAGGCCATCGACAAGGCTGAAGACCGATTGAAGTTCAAGGATGCCATGACCAAAATTGGTCTGGGTTCGGCCCGTTCGGGTATCGCGCACAGTATGGAAGAGGCCTGGACGGTACAAAAGACATTGGGCTTTCCGACTGTCATTCGCCCCAGTTTCACGCTGGGCGGTACTGGCGGCGGCATTGCCTACAACTCGGAAGAGTTTGAGGTCATCTGCAAGCGCGGCCTGGAGGCGTCACCGACCAATGAGCTGTTGATCGAAGAATCTCTGTTGGGCTGGAAAGAGTATGAGATGGAGGTGGTGCGCGACAAGGCGGACAACTGCATCATCATTTGTTCCATTGAAAACCTGGACCCGATGGGCGTGCACACCGGCGACTCCATCACGGTGGCACCGGCGCAAACACTGAGCGACAAAGAGTACCAGATTCTGCGCAATGCCAGTCTGGCGGTGCTGCGCGAAATTGGCGTTGATACTGGCGGCTCCAACGTTCAGTTCGCCATCAACCCCGAAGACGGGCGCATGGTGGTGATCGAGATGAATCCGCGCGTCTCACGTTCCTCGGCCTTGGCCTCAAAAGCCACTGGTTTTCCGATTGCCAAGGTAGCAGCCAAGCTGGCCGTGGGCTACACACTGGACGAACTGCGCAACGACATCACGGGCGGCGCCACACCCGCCAGTTTTGAGCCCTGCATCGACTACGTGGTGACGAAGATTCCACGTTTCGCGTTCGAGAAATTTCCGGCTGCCGACAGTCGGTTGACAACCCAAATGAAATCGGTTGGTGAAGTGATGGCCATTGGCCGTACTTTTCAAGAGTCGTTCCAGAAAGCCCTGCGTGGCTTGGAAGTCGGCGTTGACGGCATGAACGAAAAGACGCAAGACCGGGAAGTGCTCGAGAAAGAACTTGGTGAGCCTGGCCCCGAGCGAATCTGGTATGTGGGCGACGCGTTTGCCGCCGGCTGGAGCGTGGATGAAGTATTTGCGCTGACCAAAATTGATCGCTGGTTCTTGGTGCAGATCGAGCAGATTGTCAAAATTGAGCTGGAAATTGAACGCCTGCCGGTACCCGACAAAGGTGGCGCACTGGACAGCATCGATGCAGCAACACTGCGCGCCCTGAAGCAAAAAGGCTTTTCCGATCGCCGTCTGGCACGTCAGTTCAAGACCACTGATACCGCTATCCGTGAAAAGCGTCGTGCCCTGGGTGTGCGCCCCGTGTACAAACGGGTGGACACTTGTGCGGCGGAGTTTTCCACTGCGACCGCTTACCTTTATTCGACCTACGAGTCGGAAGGCTCTGAGTGTGAAGCCGCACCCACCGACAGAAAAAAAATCATGGTACTGGGCGGTGGTCCGAACCGCATTGGTCAAGGTATCGAGTTCGACTACTGCTGTGTACATGCCGCGCTGGCGTTGCGCGAGGATGGTTACGAAACCATCATGGTCAATTGCAACCCGGAGACGGTCTCGACCGACTATGACACCTCGGACCGCCTCTATTTTGAGCCGCTCACGCTGGAGGATGTGCTCGAAATTGTGGACAAGGAAAAGCCTTTCGGTGTGATCGTGCAGTACGGTGGTCAGACGCCTTTGAAACTGGCGCTGGACCTGGAAGCCAATGGTGTTCCGATCATCGGTACCTCGCCCGACATGATTGATGCGGCTGAAGACCGCGAACGCTTTCAGAAACTGCTTCATGCACTGGGCTTGCGTCAGCCGCCCAATGCGACGGCGCGCACTGAGCCTGAAGCACTGGAAAAAGCCGCTGCATTGGGCTACCCACTGGTGGTACGCCCCAGCTATGTGCTGGGCGGTCGTGCCATGGAAATTGTGCACGAGCAGCGTGACCTGGAGCGTTACATGCGCGAAGCCGTCAAGGTCAGCCACGATTCGCCAGTGCTGCTTGACCGGTTCTTGAACGACGCCATCGAATGCGATGTCGACTGCATACGGGATGCTTCGTCCGGTGGTGTCGAAGGATCTACCTTCATCGGCGGCGTGATGGAACACATCGAACAGGCCGGTGTGCACAGCGGTGACTCGGCTTGCTCGCTGCCACCCTACAGCCTGAGCGCCCAAACAGTCACAGAACTCAAGCGCCAAACCGCTGCCATGGCGCATGCGCTGAATGTGGTGGGCCTGATGAATGTGCAGTTCGCGATCCAGAACATTGAGGGTCGCGATGTCATTTTCGTTCTGGAGGTCAATCCGCGAGCTTCCCGCACCGTGCCTTTTGTCTCCAAGGCTACCGGAATTCAACTGGCCAAAGTTGCGGCGCGCTGCATGGTCGGCCAGTCGCTCGCATCGCAGGGCATTGGCAATGAAGTGACACCGCCTTTTTTCAGTGTGAAAGAAGCGGTTTTTCCCTTCGTCAAGTTTCCTGGTGTCGACACCATTCTCGGCCCCGAGATGAAATCCACTGGCGAAGTGATGGGTGTGGGTAAGACTTTTGGTGAGGCCTTTGTGAAATCCCAAATCGGCGCCGGCACCAAGCTGCCGCGCTCGGGCAAAGTATTCATATCTGCCAAGACCAATGACAAACCGCGTGCCGTCGAAGTGGCGCGAGCACTGGCTGACATGGATTTTGTGGTGCTGGCTACCAAGGGTACGGCGGCCGCCATCAATGCAGCCGGTGTGCGATGCGCCGTGGTCAACAAGGTGACTGAAGGGCGACCGCATATTGTGGACATGATCAAGAACGATGAAATAGCGCTGGTTATTCATACCGTGGAAGAACGTCGCAATGCAATAGCCGATTCACGTCAGATTCGCACATCGGCGTTACTGGCCCGGGTTACCACCTTCACCACCATCGCCGGAGCCGAGGCGGCGGTGCAGGGTATGCGCCATATGGATAACCTGGAGGTGATTTCCGTGCAGGAAATGCATGCACAACTTGCCGCTGCGTGACGGCGAGCTGACAATCGCGGCATAATCACAACCTCACCGCCGAACGGCAACGCTCGGCGGTTTCCTTTTGTAAAATCCCAACGGAGCAGTACGTGGCTACCATTCCCATCACGAAACGCGGTGCTGAAAAGCTCAAGGTTGAGCTGCACAAACTCAAAACGGTTGATCGGCCCTGGGTTATCAATGCCATTGCCGAGGCGCGCGCGCAGGGTGATCTAAGTGAAAACGCCGAGTACGAAGTGGCCAAGGACCGCCAGGGTTTCATTGAAGGACGTATTCAGGAGGTTGAAGGCAAGTTGTCGGTGTGCCAGATCATTGACCCGGCTGAACTCGATGCTGACGGCAGAGTCGTATTTGGCGCCACCGTGAAGCTGGAGGACGAAGACTCAGGTGACCTTGTAACTTACCAGATTGTTGGTGAAGACGAGGCCGATATCAAACAGGGCCTGATCAACATTGGCAGCCCGATTGCCCGTGCGCTGATCGGAAAATCTGAAGGCGATACGGCAGAAGTTCAAGCACCCGGGGGTGTCAAGCACTACGAAGTAGTGGCGGTCAGCTACGTATAACGTCATGTCACGCATACCGGTCTGGGTGGCTGCCTTCTGGTGGGCCAGTTTGAGCACCATCGGCTTTCTGGTGGTGCCCATGTTGTTTGTGCACTTGCCAACGCCAGCACTGGCAGGGGGAATGGCTGCCCGGTTGTTTGCGGCTCAAACCTGGGTATCTTGCGTGTGCGCTTTGTTGTTGCTGCTCTTTACGCGATCAAATCAGCCGTTGGTGCACCCATCCGTTGCGCGAGACGCGATGCTTTTTATAGTGGGGGGAATGTTGCTGGCGCTATTGTCCGAATTTGCCGTAGCGCCGCGGATTGTGGCGCGCGAAAATTTGCGTTTATGGCACAGCGTCGGCAGCGCAATCTATGTGCTGCAGTGGGTCAGCGCGGCGCTTGTGTTCTGGAAGGTGACGGACCGGAAAACAGTGAATTAATCGATTCGGGACAAAGGCACTCGATCAGGTGCGTCAAGACGGATTGCCAGGTTCTGTCGGTCGTCAGCTCTGACTTTGCTTCTTTACACTGATTTGCTTCGGTTTGGAGCGCTTGACCTGGCCACCTGCGGTGAGGCGTTGATTGCCAAGAACACGCAAGGTTTTCACCTCGGGACGCTGGCCACCGCGTTTGCTGTATTTGAGCACTTTGAAGTCGCGCGGGCCAGGCATGCGGTCGTCGTCAACCGACTTTTCACGCTCAGGCATGGGCCGCCACAGCACCAGGAGTTTTCCGATATGCTGAATGGGTGCTGCGCCCAGTTCGTCAGTCAAAGTCTGTAGCATGGCTTCACGCGCCGGACGGTCGTCGCTAAAGACACGAATCTTGATCAGTCCATGGGCGTTCAAGGCAGCGTCGGCTTCTTTTTTGACGGCCGCAGTGAGCCCATCACCGCCCACCATCACGACTGGGTTAAGGTGATGCGCTAGCGCACGGTGTTCTTTGCGTTGGGCAGGGGTCAATTGAATTTGTGGCATGTCGGTATTATCGGTCACCAAGGTAACAATGAAAGTTAAAACAAAAGGCAGCAAAGTCAATCGGGCGTGGATAAACGATCACGTCAATGACCCCTACGTCAAACAGGCCAAGCTGGAGGGTTATCGCGCTCGTGCCGCCTACAAGCTCAAGGAAATTGACGAGACGCTGCACCTGATCAGGCCGGGGCAACTGGTGGTTGATCTGGGTTCAACGCCAGGTGCCTGGAGCCAGTACCTGCGACGAAAAATGTCACCTAAATCGGCAACCAGTGGTGGCGCGGCGGCGAGGGAACTCAACGGCGTCATCATCGCGCTGGACATCTTGCCGATGGAACCGGTGGAAGGAGTTGTCTTTCTGCAGGGGGATTTTCGTGAGCCGGCGGTGTTGCAACGCCTGGCGGATGAAATGAAGGGTCGGCAAGCTGATGTTGTCGTGTCTGACATGGCCCCCAATTTGTCCGGTATCTCGTCGGCCGATTCGGCGCGCATTGAAAACCTGGTTGAACTGGCAGTGGCGTTCGCTCAAATTCACATGAAGCCGCAGGGTGCACTGATAGCCAAAGTCTTTCATGGCGGTGGTTACGATCATTTGGTCAAGCGATTCAGGGAGACTTTTCTTGTCGTCAAGCCCTTCAAACCGAAAGCCTCCCGAGACAAGTCAGCGGAGACATTTCTGTTCGGGCAGGGTTTGAAGTCATCCTGAATCGGCTACCGTCACATTCGCTGAATACTTCAAAATAGGGCTAAGCATGCCTTAAGACTTGAAACGCCTAAAATAGAGCCCAACTGTGCCTAGTCTTCTCAATTGCGTCCCTATTGGAGCCTCGCTTGAATAATCAGTGGTTCTCGAAAATTGCCGTGTGGCTTGTCATTGCGCTTGTGCTGTTCACTGTCTTCAAGCAGTTTGACACCCGAGGGACGGCCAACGCCGGGTATCTGGGGTACTCCGATTTCCTTGAAGAGGTTCGTGGCAAGCGCATCAAGAGCGCCATCATCCAGGAGGGCCAGGGCGGCACTGAAATTATCGCTGTCACCAATGATGACCGCAAGATCAGAACCACTGCGACTTACCTTGACCGGGGACTTGTTGGTGACCTGATTGCCAATGGCGTCAAGTTTGATGTCAAGGCGCGCGAAGAGGGTTCCTTGCTCATGACTCTGCTGGTCAGTTGGGGTCCCATGCTGTTGCTGATTGGTGTCTGGGTCTATTTCATGCGCCAGATGCAGGGCGGAGGCAAGGGTGGCGCGTTCAGCTTTGGTAAATCCAAGGCACGCCTGCTTGACGAGAACACCAACCAGGTGACTTTTTCCGACGTGGCCGGCTGTGACGAGGCCAAGGAAGAGGTCAAGGAAATTGTCGATTTTCTGAAAGATCCGCAACGGTTCCAGAAACTTGGCGGGCGCATACCTCGTGGTTTGTTGTTGATTGGTCCGCCGGGTACCGGCAAGACGCTGCTTGCCAAGGGTATTGCCGGCGAGGCCAAAGTTCCCTTCTTCTCGATTTCGGGGTCTGATTTTGTTGAAATGTTTGTTGGCGTGGGCGCATCCCGAGTGCGCGACATGTTCGACAACGCCAAGAAAAATGCTCCCTGCATCATCTTCATTGATGAAATTGACGCGGTCGGCCGGCAGCGCGGCGCGGGTCTGGGCGGCGGCAATGACGAACGTGAACAAACGCTGAATCAGATGCTGGTTGAGATGGATGGTTTCGAGACCAATGCGGGCGTGATCGTGGTGGCGGCAACTAACCGCCCTGATATTCTTGATGCAGCCTTGCTGCGCCCCGGGCGTTTTGATCGACAGGTGTACGTCTCGCTGCCCGATATTCGCGGTCGCGAACAGATTCTTAACGTCCACATGCGCAAGGTGCCATTGGGCCAGGATGTCAATTCGGGTGTCATCGCGCGGGGCACACCTGGGATGTCGGGTGCCGACCTGGCCAATCTGTGCAACGAAGCCGCTTTGATGGCGGCGCGGCGCAGTGCGCGAACCGTTGAAATGCAGGATTTTGAAAAAGCCAAAGACAAGATCCTCATGGGACCTGAGCGCAAGAGCATGGTGATGCCGGAAAGCGAACGCCGCAATACGGCCTACCACGAGTCAGGTCATGCCTTGATCGGCAAGATTTTGTCCAAGTGCGACCCGGTGCATAAAGTGACCATCATTCCCAGGGGGCGCGCCCTGGGTGTCACCATGAGTCTGCCGGCGCAGGATCGTTACAGCTATGACAGTGAATATATGTTGCACCAGATCAGCATGCTGTTCGGGGGGCGGATTGCGGAAGAGGTTTTCATGAACCAGATGACCACCGGCGCCAGCAACGACTTTGAGCGTGCCACTCACATCGCGCGCGACATGGTGACACGTTACGGCATGACCGATGCCCTGGGTCCCATGGTGTATGCCGAAAACGAGGGCGAAGTATTCCTGGGTCGCTCGGTAACCAAGACTACCAATATGAGCGAGCAGACCATGCAAAAGGTCGACGCCGAGGTGCGTCGTATTATTGACCAGCAGTACAGTCAGGCGCGCAAGCTCATTGAAGACAATCAGGACAAGATACATGCCATGGCCAAGGCTTTGCTGGAGTGGGAAACCATTGACAGCGACCAGTTGGACGACATCATGGCCGGCAAAGAACCCCGTCCACCGAAAGACTGGGCACCACGCATTGCGGCTGCGGGCGGTGACAGCAGCAGTGGTGGTGCACCGGCGGTTAAAACCGACACGGCGCCCAGTGCCGCCTGAAGGCTGGATTCGTCAAAGGCAAATGCGGGGCGAGTCGCCCCGTTTTTATTTTGAAAATTCCGGCTAGTGCGTTTGATGAGCTTGCAAATTGATATTGCGCACACGCTGCCAGATTCTTCATGAAATGGAATACCACCCGATTTCTGCTTGATTTGACAAGCCCCAAAGTCATGGGCATTGTCAATGTCACACCCGACTCTTTTTCGGACGGTGGTCACCATGCCTCCACGGTGGCGGCTTTGCAGCATTGTGAAAAGCTGCTCCAAGACGGTGCCGATATTCTCGATATCGGCGGCGAATCGTCGCGTCCAGGCGCACTGCCCATAACTCTGGAAGAAGAATTGGCGCGAGTGCTGCCGGTCGTGCGTGACGCCATCAAACTGGGTGTGCCGATTTCTGTGGACAGCTACAAGCCAAAAGTCATGCAGGCAGTACTCGACCTTGGGGTCGACATCATCAATGACATCTATGCCTTGCGCTGGACAGAGACCTTGACGGACAGCAATGGCTATCAAATAGCCGACGCATTGAGCGGCATGCAAGTTGTGGCGGAGCACCCGTCATGTGGCGTCTGTCTGATGCACATGCACCGCGAACCAATCAGCATGCAGGTCGAGCCCATGCAGGGTGATGTGGTTTCTCAAGTGTGCTTGTTTCTGACGCGAATAGCCCGGGCTTTGGAACAACAGGGCGTGAACAAAGATCGAATTGTCATTGACCCCGGTATTGGTTTTGGTAAAACGGTGGCGCAGAATTTTGAGTTGCTGGCGCGCCAGGATGAGCTACTGGCGCAAGGCTATCCAATATTGGTTGGTTGGTCGCGAAAGTCTTCCTTGGCAGCGGTCGCTGGCACCGCGAGTACATTGGTCCAAAGCCTGGGTGGTGGTGAGCGCATGGTGGCCAGCGTGATTGCGGCTGTGCTGGCAATCCAGCGTGGCGCATCCATCGTTCGCGTGCATGACGTGTATGAAACAATGCAGGCAATGAAGGTGCTAGGCGCTATAAAATAACTAGCTGCAAAGTCAATCAATCCAAGGGCATAGTGACAAAATGAGTAGAAAATATTTCGGAACGGACGGCATCCGCGGTACCGTCGGGCAAGCGCCGATCACGCCGGATTTTGTTTTGCGTCTGGCCCATGCGGTGGGACGCGTCCTCAAGAAAACTGAAGCTCGACCGACCGTGTTGATCGGCAAAGATACCCGCATTTCAGGCTATATGCTGGAGAGCGCCCTGGAGAGCGGTTTCAATTCTGCCGGTGTCGATGTTGTTTTACTAGGCCCATTGCCGACACCGGGTGTGGCCTATCTTACGCGCGCTCAACGGGCTTCTTTGGGTGTGGTCATCAGTGCCAGCCACAATCCTTTTGCCGACAACGGCATCAAGTTTTTCGGTGCTCAAGGTAGCAAGTTGTCAGATGCCTGGGAGTGTGACGTTGAGGCTGCACTGAACGAGGCGCCAGCGTGGGCCGACTCCGCCGATCTGGGCAAGACGCGTCGCCTCGATGATGCGGCTGGTCGTTACATTGAATTTTGTAAAAGCACTTTTGCCAACGAATTGACGCTCAGAGGATTGAAGATCGTAGTCGATGCCGCAAACGGTGCGGGTTACCAGGTTGCGCCCAAGGTGTTTCACGAACTGGGCGCCGAGGTAGTTGCCATCGGTTGTTCGCCCGACGGTTTGAACATCAATCACCAAGTGGGAGCCACCCACCCAGGTGCATTGATAGAGGCGGTCAAAGTTTATCGCGCGCATTTCGGCGTGGCGCTGGACGGCGATGCCGATCGGCTGCAACTGGTTGACGCCAGCGGCCGCTTGTACAACGGTGATGAGCTTCTTTACCTGCTGGCCGACGACCGCCTGGGGCGTGACGAGCACGTGGCCGGTGTGGTGGGTACTTTGATGACCAATATGGCCGTGGAGGTGGCGCTCAAGGCTCGCGGTGTTCAGTTTGTGCGCGCCAAGGTGGGTGATCGCTACGTGTTGGAGGAACTGGAAAAGCACAAATGGCTGATCGGCGGTGAGGGCTCCGGACACCTGCTGGTGCTTGACAAACACACGACCGGTGACGGTTTGATTTCGGCCCTGCAGGTGCTGCAAGCCTGTGTTCGAAGTGGCAAGAGCGTGGCAGAGTTGTTGGCCGGAGTTACGCTGTTTCCGCAAACCCTGATCAATGTTCGCTTGAAGCCCGGCCAGGACTGGAAAGCCAGCCTTGATCTGGCCAATGAAACGCAAGCGGTGCAAGCTGAACTCGGCGACACGGGTCGATTGCTGATTCGTCCCAGCGGCACCGAGCCTTTGTTGCGTGTGATGGTCGAGGCGCGTGATGCTGTCCAGGCCAAAGCATGTGCACAGCGGATTGCCGATACGATTGTGGCTTGAGCGTGCCAGTTTCTCCACCTGTTATCGCGACTTTACGCATCTGTCGGGCAGATTACAGCAACCCGGCGCATGCCACTGCACTGGTCTGCTTGCTCGATGCCTATGCTCGCGACCCGATGGGCGGCAGTGAGCCCTTAACCGAATTTGTCAGAATGAATCTGGTGTCATCGCTGGCCGAACGCCCACAGGCTTTCAGTGTGTTGGCATTCAGTGAAGTTGACGCAAGCGGCGTGGAAATCCCGGTCGGTCTGGTCAACTGCATCGAAGGATTTTCGACCTTTGCTTGCCGGCCTTTGGTCAATGTTCACGATGTGGTGGTAATGCCTGATCAACGGGGGCAGCGCGTCGCCGAAAAGATGCTGCAACTGGTCGAAGAAATTGCTGGTAAGCGTGGCGCTTGCAAGCTCACACTGGAAGTGCTGCAGGGCAATGTCGACGCCATCAAACTGTATCAGCGAATCGGATTTTCCAGCTACCAGTTGGACCCGGCAATGGGTCAGGCGCAATTTCTGCAAAAGTTGCTGAGGTAGCGCGCCCAGAATTGGCGCGGCTTGGGAAGATGTGGAGCGGGTGAAGGGAACCCGCTCCATGTCTCGTTTCCCTCTACAGCACGTGGCGCCGTAAAGCTGCCTTTCATTTCCAGCGCACCAGAAAAAAAGGCGGCTCAATGAGCCGCCTTTTTTACCCTGGTTTTGGCTACTGGTAATTGGTATTGACTTTACCCAGGTTTTGATCCCAGGCGCTGATCCAGATGTTGCGGCTGGTCCAGCTTCCGCTGATTGGTGCCGGAATCACCAGGATCGCCGTTCCCGTTGTATTTGTCTTGCCCTGAAGGTCAGCCATGACATACTGACTGGAGGTACTTGACTGCCAGACGTTGACACTCACCAGATCACCCAGCAGACCGGCTGGAATGCTCCAACCCAGAGTCATCGTGCCACCGCTTGGCATACTGGTCATACCACTTGTCACCGACGGAAAACCCTTGGTGGCGAGTACACTATTGAGCACCGGAGCGGCCGAAACTACTTCGGTGTAGGTAGCTAGCAAGGCCGGCGTTGCGGCGTTGCTGTACAGCTTCACCGTGTAGCTGTAAGGGGCTGCGCCCATGGCGTCTATTTGGGAATCGGTCATGTTGTAGTTGTTGGTTGAACAACCATTGCAACCAACGCTTGTGAAACCAAACCAGGTTTGAGTGGCTTGTTGCGTCAGGGTCAATCCGCGGACGGGAAGTCCGGGACCGGTTACCACAGCCGACCCGATGGCTGCCGTGCCCTTGTTATCGATTTCGAGATGAATCCCTGTGCTGTAAGTGGTGCCTACTGAACAACCGCTCATGTTGCTGCTAGTGCAAACATTTTTGTCTGCAGTTGCCCTGATTTGCACCGATGCGATGCGCTGATTGCCATAGGCTTTCCAGACGCCAGCTTCGAGCTTCATTTGCCACTCCATGGAGCCGCCAGGCATGTCCTGGGACAAACTGGCGCCAGTCGCAGTGACGGGTCTGAAATGCACAAGTGCAATACCGCTTACCGTGTCAACTGAATCCACCACGACGTTGGCAAACTTCATCCCGATCATGGCAGTTCCGCCACTGGTAATGTCGGTAAGCGTGGCATCCCTGCCTCGACCGTTGTCGAGGAAGTCGCTGCTGAACAATGCCATCAAGTTTGCATCCGTCGGACTCGGCAGGCCGGTTGCGAAGAAGTTGGAAACGTTGGCGAATGTTTGCGCGATCAAATCGACCGGGGTGGTTGGGGTTGAAGTTACACCGCCAGCGCCAATCGCGCCCGTCGTGGCACCAGTAGCCGTGTTGACGGTCAGCATGTTATTCGCATCCAAAATATTGGTGATCGTCACTGCCGTTGGCACAGTGGTATTAACTTTGACCAGATCGAGCACCCGGTCCAAACCAGTGCTGTCGGCATTGAAGGTGGCACGCAATAAATCGATGCTGGTACTGAGGCCGGCAGCTTGAAGGATTGGTGTCAATTGGGTCGTCAACTCAACACGTTTGGCATCCAGCTGAGTCGCTGTCAGAGCCGGCAACTTGGCGGCGATGGCATCGACCAGGGTTGTGGTGATCGACCCCGCAATATTCCTGACCATCAGATCAGTGAACGGTGTGATATTGATGGTACCGCCAACATCTGCTTGCAGCCCGGCCGAATACAGCTGAACCCGCTTGCCACCCACCGTGCCATCGGCAAGAAAGGCAAAAGGTGGCGTCAAACCTGCGACATCAACAGAATACTTGCCATCTGCGGCAATTGGAATGTTGGTCTTGACGGGTTGAACATTGCTAGAACTGTCGCGAACCGACACATAACCGACGACAGGTGCGCCGGCCGCCGCCGTACCGCTGATAACCGTGCCGACTGGAACCGTGACGGTAACGAATTTTGTACCGTCTGAGCAAGTGGTCGCAGCGCTGGTGACGCAGACCCGCACGTTGATGGTGTCGGCAACTGCACCGGGGTTCATGCTAACGGTGACTTGCGTCGCAGTGATGGTTGGCGTTGCACTGGTAGTGGTCCACACGTTAGCGCCGGCTCCTGCACCCCACTTGAGTTGCACTACGTTGCCCGCAATAAAACCATTGCCTGCAATGACCAAGTTTTGGGCGCCGCTGCTGGCAACCATAGTGGCCGGACTTGTCGTTGACACAGTCGGTGCGACCACTACCGGTGGCGCAGCGCTTCCACCGCCACCGCAACCAGCAACTAGAACAGCCATAAAAACCGGAATTACAGTCAGGATTAATTTCAGATACCTAAGCCAAGTGCTCATCACATGTCTCCTTAAGAATGAAAACGATCTCCGCGTGACCCAAAAAGTCGTGATTGCGTGTATCGCGGGATGAATGCTTACTTTGTTACAAGTTGCAACGATTCATCGTACGCTAGCATGCTCGCTTCGATTTGCTTTAGATCAATCTTTCTACTAATCAAAAGCAACAAAAAATGAAAATGTGCTCGGTTTATGGTTTATGGGGAACAGGTCACCTGAGCAATCTTCAGAATTTTGTCGTATTGCATTTGCGTGTGGGTGGCGCCAGATAATGAACGGATTGTTTCAAAGAAACGTTGTCGCCATTGTGCTGCCTGGCTGCCAGCGACTATCTTTGCCAGAGCGATGCGCAAGCTGGAGAGGGCAGCCAAATTGGCACGGATTGGGATTTGGAAGCGCAACCCGCACCGGACTTCGAGGTCGATCAGCGCATCGGTTGGTGAGTGAGTGAAGCGGTGTCCCTGAACGCTGCGGCCAACGGCTGCGGGCGCTGCAGTCCGAAAGCGTAGTGCGCCCAGCGGGCTCGTCATTGGCCGATCTGCGAGCACTCAAACTGAACAGCCCAGGGGCCTTCGGATGCCCAAAAACCCGAGCCATAATGGCCTCATGCGGTTTACAGGGACTCCTCGTGGTGTCAAAGACTCATAATGTTTTTCTCTTGATTACGGCTTTCGTAAGCGGCTGGTCATGTCATCTTGAATCCTGCCTCCAAGCGGTTAAACATAGTGTCCACGAAACAAACAGGTGGACACCATGGAAACGAAGAGAGTCACGCGTCGCAAGCACAGCGCGGAATTCAGGAGCGAGATATTGC
>JANXLW010000032.1 GCA_025354965.1 Betaproteobacteria bacterium | reverse complement strand
GAGCCCTTGCGCTTCTCAACTTTTAGACCTGCCTTCTGGCGCGTTTGCGCCGCCTTGATCGCCAGTTCGGCCAGTTTTTTGCCGTATTCAACGTCCTGGTTCAGCCACAGCTCCAGGCTGGGACGGACAAAGCTCGACACCAGCCGCACCGCGTCGCGCGAGTTCAAACGCTCCTTGATTTGCCCCTGAAACTGTGGGTCCAGCACTTTTGCCGACAACACATAGCTGGCGCGGGCGAAGACGTCTTCCGGCAACAGCTTGACGCCTTTGGGCAACAGCGAGTGCAACTCGATAAAACTTTTAACGGCGGTGAACAAACCATCGCGCAAGCCGCTTTCGTGGGTGCCACCATCATGCGTGGGAATCAGGTTGACATAGCTCTCGCGTACCGGCTGCCCGTCCTCGGTGAAGGCCACGCACCAGACGGCGCCTTCACCGTCGGCAAAGTTATCGCTCTGTGCATCGGCAAAACCTTCACCTTCAAACACTGGAATGACCAGTTCGCCACTCAGCGTTTGCATCAGGTAGTCGCGCAAACCACCCTTGAAAATCCAGTTTTGCGTCTCTTTGGTTTTCTCATTGGCCAGCGTCACGGTGACACCGGGCATGAGTACCGCCTTGCTACGCAGTAGATGGGCCAGTGGTCCCAGAGGCAAGGTCAGCGTCTCAAAGTATTTGGCATCCGGCCAGACCCGCACGCAGGTGCCGGATTTGCGGTCGCCTTCAGCTTGATCTCTGACTTGCAAGGACTCAATGACGTCTCCACCGGAAAAAACCAGCCGCGCCACTTTGCCCTCGCGGTAAGTGGTTGCCTCGAACCGTGTTGCCAGCGCATTGGTGACGCTGACGCCAACGCCATGCAGGCCACCCGAAAAACTGTAGGCACCGCCCTTGCCCTTGTCAAACTTGCCACCGGCGTGCAGCCGTGTGAAGACCAGCTCGATCACTGGCGCATTTTCTTCCGGGTGCAAGCCAAATGGAATGCCGCGCCCATCATCCTCAATGCTGATCGAACCATCGGTGTGCAACACCAGTTTGATTTTCTTGCCATATCCTGCCAGCGACTCGTCGGCGGCGTTGTCCAGCGCTTCCTGAATCACGTGCAGTGGGGTGTCGGTCCGGGTGTACATGCCCGGTCGCTGCTTGACCGGCTCCAGGCCCTTGAGTACGCGGATGGAAGCTTCTGAATATTCGTTGGTTGGTTTGACTGCCATAGGGGGAGAATTGTAGTCTGTAATCTACAGAAAGCTGTATGTATTTACAGCCAATTACAAGCCTAGAGTTGAGGTCGGAAAGCCGGGAGAACTGTTGCGTATTTTTTCGTCAACGACTTCCCTGAGCGCTGCAGAACGCTCCCGCTCGGTACCGCAAACGCCAGTACTGCGCTGCGGATCGATCCGGTGCAGGAACCATTCCCGGCTCCACAGGGCACTGGGAAAGTCAGCAGGTGCGGCGACACGGCAGACCCGGCAATCGATGATATGTCCCCAGGTTTTTCGCCAGGTGACAAAACGCGGGTGATGTCGGATGACCTCGTCATAGCGGGTCGCCAGCATGATCAAGTGTCGGCCCGACGCCGCCCAGGCTTGCAGGGACTCGACCACCGAGCGCTCGCGCAACGGCCAGTCCTCAAATGTGGCATCGCTCAAAACAATTTCTTTCCAGCCGTCGCGCGCCGCACAGCCAAGCGCGTCGCGCACCAGTTGTGCAAAGGCAGTGGGACCAGAAAATCGCCCGCTGGCCAAGGGTTGCGGTGCTTCAGATTCCATGCAACCACCCCGCTTGCGCCCAGGTTTGCAACAAAGACCGGGCCTCGGCGCTGGTTCGCCCAAAGTCTTGCTGGCTTAAGTAGCGCTGGTCCGACAGGCGCCGCATCAGCGTGGCGTCGCGACCGGATGCCCTGAAACTCTCTCCATTGATAAAAATGTGCCGGGCGTCGAACATCATTTTCGTGCGCCGATCAAGGCGCACCGGTTCCTGCGTTTGCACCAGCGCTGGCGCAAGCCCATCTTGAGCGCCTTCAAACCAGACATTGGCTTTGGGTTCGGTCAAATACTCACCCAGGGCTCGCCCCAACGCCAGCGGGTTTTTGAGTGCACCCAGCAGGGCAGCACGCGCAAACTCCAGCAACTGCGCCGGGATTTCTCCGGGTTGATCGACTGCCGGCTGTTGGGGATCCCGGTAAACGGAAACACCAACGACGTCTTCAGCGCCCTCTGCCAGTCGCTGCAGCAGTTCACGCGCCAGTTCACCCCGACTGGGTGACCTGAAACCGATGGAATACGTCATGCATTCGCCCATGGCAATGCCGTCGTGGGCATGCAGCAGGGGCAAGTACAGCATGTCGCCAGGTTCCAGCACAAATTCCTGATCCGGCTCAAAGTTGGCGAGGATCTTCAGCGGAACACCCGGCTGCAAGGTCTTGTCTTTTTGCCGCCCGATGCGCCAGCGCCGGCGACCCAGTGCTTGCAGTAAAAAAACATCGTAGCTGTCGTAGTGCGGTCCGACACCGCCACCATCGCTGGCATAGCTGATCATCAAATCATCCAATCGTGCATCCGGCACAAAGCGAAATTGATTCATCAGATCGTGCACCGCATCATGTTGCAGGTCAACACCTTGCACCAGCAGCGTCCACCCCGGGCGCTTGCGCGCCGGCAAGGCCCGGCGTTCAAAAGGTCCGTGTTGAAATCGCCAGCCAGGTGTTTTGCCAGGGTCCTGAATAACCATGCGCGCCTGACTGTCTTCACGCGACGCCAGTTCAAACAATTCGGTGCAGTTCAACAAGGGTTTGAAGTTGGCAATCGCCTGTCGCACCAGCAAGGGCTTTTTTTGCCAATGCCGCTTCATGAATAATTGGGGGCTCAAGCCGCCCAGCAATTGCAGGGGTTGGTCAATCTTCATCACTTATTCCTTGCTTTATTAACTGCGACAATTCTCGCCTATGGAAATCAAACAACAATGCGTGGTTGCGCTGACCTGGACGCTCAAGGACACCCTGGGCGAGGAACTTGACGTGCTTGCTGAACCGGTCGAATTCCTGGTCGGTGGTGAAGATTTATTCAAAATCATCGAGGCAGCGCTGATCGGGCACGAGGTTGGCGCCAGTGTTAACATTCATATCGAACCAGAACATGGTTTTGGCGATTACAACAGCGAACTGGTGTTTCTGGAGTCGCGCACGCTGTTCCCTCCAGAGCTGGAAGAAGGCATGACGTTTGAAGGCGCATCACTACCCGCTGGCTGCAACCCGGCCACCCCGAAGGACGCCCTCTACACCGTCACCGACATCTACCCAGAGCATGTCGTGCTGGATGGCAACCATCCTTTGGCCGGTATGGCCTTGCGCCTGAGTCTGAAAGTGGAGGCGATTCGCGAAGCCACCACAGACGAGATCGGCCGCGGCTCGGCAGGAACCGGCTTTTTCACGAGTCAGCCCTTGCACGCAACGACTCCCGGCAACCGCACCCTGCACTGAGTCGCGGGCTCGTCAAAAACCCCGCCTTGCGTTGCCGCTTGATCCGATCTGGTTGCCGTTGGGGCGCGAGAAGTTAGGAGTCCTAAATCAATCTGGAGAAGATGAAAAAGGAACTCGGGAGAATTAGCGCGAGCGCTGAAATGCAAAAGGCAAACCGTACGCGCTTCGACGCGGTGTTGAGAAATCCGCCCACCCTGTTGAGCGTGACTGGCCAAGGTTCATAAAACTCTCATCTGACTTGGGTGTAGGGGAACATGCTGCGCTCAACTTTGAGCAACGGCGACAGTCTCCTCGCGCCACAATGCCGCCCTGCCAAGACCGTTACTCGTCGTTCGCCGCCTCGCGATTTCGTCGCCTCGCCATCACCCGAAGACAGGCTAGCGCAAATGCGAGGGCAATAACTCGGTTCTGAAACTTCACTCTGGTACCCGATGAATGTTCGGCTGGATTCATTGCCGCCATCGTATCAAACTGGAGGGCCTCGTCGTAAGTCCGGTTTCCCTGGCAATGCGGCATTTCCAGTCTGAAAAGTCGACGTTCAGGGCGACCGCTCCAGACCATAAAAAGCCTGAATCACTTCCCACGCCGCCTGCGGCTCATCAACATAGGCAATCAGCTTCAGGTCCTGCGCCGATATGACGCCTTCTTCAATCATCACGTCGGTGTTGAACAGTCGCTTCCAGTACTCGGTGCCGAATAAAACGATGGGTACCGGTTTGGCTTTGCCGGTTTGCACCAGGGTGATGACTTCAAACAATTCGTCCATGGTGCCAAAGCCGCCAGGGAAAGCCACCAGTGCTTTGGCGCGCATCATGAAGTGCATCTTGCGTAGCGCGAAGTAGTGAAACTTGAAACTCAGGCTGGGTGTGACGTAGGGGTTGGCGTTTTGTTCATGCGGCAACGCAATATTCAACCCAACACTCAGGGCGCCCATTTCGTGCGCGCCACGGTTCGCCGCCTCCATGATGCCGGGGCCGCCACCCGTAACAATGAACAGGCGTTCCTCGCACTCTTGTTGCGCGCTATAACCGGCCACCAGGCGGGCAAACAGCCGTGCCTGATCGTAGTAGTAAGCATTGCGTAGCTGGCGTTGCGCCAGCGTCAAGGCGCTTGCGTCACCGCTCAATTGCGCTTCCTGCAGAAAGGTTTGGGCTTGTTCGGGCGAAGGGAACCGTGCACTGCCAAAAACAACGACGGTGTTCTCTATACCTTGTTCAGTCTGGGCCAGATCAGGCTTCAGCATTTCCAGTTGAAACCGGATGCCGCGTGTTTCACGGCGCAACAAAAATTCGGGGTCGGCAAAAGCCAGGCGATAGGCATCCGCCTCCAGCGGATTGCCCCGGTCAGCGTAGTTTTGCAGTTCTGCCCAGGCGTGCGCCAGGCGGCGCACGTTAAGTTGTTCAGTTTTGTTCATGAGTATTTGTTGTTCAGCGCGGCACAGGCAACTGGCCTTGTGCGGCGCTGGGTGCCAGCGGGACCGCCGGAGCTTGGGGTGCAGGGGTGTCGACCACTTCTCTGACGCCCTCAATGAAGTATTCGGTTTCGCCGAAGCACGACAGCGGAATGAATCGGTGCTGCTGGTAATCCAGCACCACACGCTTGCCAGCCAGCAAGTTGATCTTTTGAGCCACCCCTTCGTTGCGCACCGTGAAGTTGAATTTATCAGGAATCGCACCAGGCATGGTCACCATGGCGATCTCACCTTCCCAGGTTTTGCACAGCCAGCCTTTCTTGGACAGTTTTTGCACATAACCTGCGCGCTCGCCTTGCGAATAACTCCAGGTCAAGGTCAACCACAGCCAGCCACCGGCAAGCAGCAGCAAAGCCATAAGAACGATCAGGACGAAGCGCAGAATTTTGGATTTCATGACAGGGTTAACTCCTTATTGGGTTGGATTCGATTGGCAAGCGGCATTGGCTGCGCTGGCGCACGGCCTCATACAGGCAGACGCCGCTGGCCACTGACACATTAAGGCTCTCGACTGCGCCGCGCATCGGAATGCTGACCAGCTCGTCGCAGGTCTTGGCCGTGAGCTGGCGCATGCCGTCGCCCTCGGCGCCCAGCACCAGCGCCACCGGCCCTTTCAAGTCAGCCTGGTAAATCGTTTTGCTGGCCACGTCGCTGGTGCCGATGATCCAGATATTGCGTTCCTTCAGTTCATTCAGAGTGCGTGCCAGATTGGTCACCATGAAATACGGCACGGTCTCGGCCGCGCCGCTGGCGACCTTGGCCACCGTGGCATTGATGCCGGCGGCATGGTCCTTGGGCGCAATCACCGCATGTACACCGGCGCCGTCGGCCACCCGCAGGCAGGCGCCCAGGTTGTGCGGATCGGTGACGCCGTCGAGCACAAGAATCAATGGTTCTTCGCGCTCGGTCAGCGCTAACTGCGCTTGCGCTGCTTCGAGTTGCTCCAGCAGTTCGTCCAGCGACGTAACCTGGGTCAACTCCTGCACGCGCGCCGCCACACCCTGGTGACCGTGGCCACCACACAACTTGGCCAGACGGATAGCGTCGGCCTCAATCAGACGCGCACCGGCCTCATTGACTTTTTCCAGAAACTGGCGCATGCGCGCATCGCGTCGGGTTGGCTCAAAATAAATTTCGATGATGGATTTGGGTGCGGTTTTGAGGCGCACGCCAACGGCATGAAAGCCGAACAAAACTTTGGGAGAAGACATGGCGTGATTATCGCGGGTTGTCTTGCGCCTGTTGGCAGGCAGGCGGACCGGGTATCCGTTCTCTGGCCCACGCTCGCGGGCCTGCTTGCGTGGGTCGCCGTCGCCATTGTCTTGACACTTCGGCTGGCGAGCCTGCTCTGTGCCACCGCGAATGGGGCCGACGACCGGGTACCCAATCCACCTGCCGAACAAAGTGACGGGTACGCCGAATTCAAATTGGGTCCGTCAGGGGCGCGGAAGTTTGCGGTCATTCATGCGGGGTGGTTTGTGTGGGCCAATGACGCTGTCGCAGATAGTTCCGCTCATGTCCCCCGAAGCGGGCTGCGCCCACTCCTCCTCCTTTACTTCGCTGCACAATCCGCGACAGCGTCATCGTCAACCAGCCGTGTTGGCTTGCAATGCCTCAATACCCTTGAGCCCCCACAACGTTGGCGGACTCAGGACGGCGTGGCGCTCAGCGCAGTGAGGTCAAGGAGGAGGCCGAAGGCCGGGGGACACGAACGGAGTTGAGTGCCGCGTCGTCTTGAGTTCTGACGTGCCTGGGGCCCAAGGTCTGAAAGCCATTTTGCAAGACCGCTTAGCGTCTAAAGCTCCAATCGGCGACTTCAGTATCGATGACGTCAAGCCGATGATTTTGGGCAGGTTAGGACCAAGTTCTTGATGAAGGCGGGTGGTGCGGCTTGCGAGCGTGGGCCGGAGTCCGCAGGCCGCACCACCCGCCTCACACGAGGCGTATGTGCACAAATGGACCAAATGACTTAAGAAGCCAGCGCGGTAGCGAGAACCTGCCCGGCTTCGATGACGATGCGCCGATCGCAGCGGGTAGCAATGGCAGTGTCATGGGTCACCAGTACCAGCGTGGTGCCCTGCTCGCGGTTCAGGTCAAACATCAGTTCCATGACCTTTTCACCGGTGGCAAAGTCCAGGCTGCCAGTCGGCTCATCTGCCAGCAATACTGCGGGTTTGACGACAAAGGCGCGCGCCAGCGCCACCCGCTGCTGCTCACCGCCACTGAGCACCTTGGGATAGTGGCCCAGGCGTTCCGAGAGGCCGACGCGAGCCAGCATTTCGGTGGCGGCCTTGCGGGCGTCGCGTCGGTCGGCCAACTCTAGCGGCAGCATCACGTTTTCAAGTGCGGTGAGATTACCCAGCAACTGAAAACTCTGGAACACAAACCCCACGCTTTTCGCCCGCAGCGCGGCGCGCTCGTCTTCGTTGATGGCAAACAGATCTTGCCCGCTCAAGCGCACGGTGCCGCGAGTCGGGGTATCGAGCCCCGCAATGATGGACAGCAGTGTGCTTTTGCCAGAGCCGGAGGCGCCGACAATGGCCACGGTCTCGCGCGCATTCAGCACAAAATCAATATCGCGCAAAATGTCGAGAGTGCCGGTGGAATCTGTCACCGACTTAAAAACATGTTCGACGGAAATAATTGAATCAGACATGAGACTTTCTTTGTATGACCGACACGGTTATCGGCGTCACTTTATCGCAGCCGCTTTAATGGCTGCTGTTGCGGGGGTATCCGCCAGTGACGCGGTCAATGCCAGCAAGGCAAACGTGCCCGCCAAACCCAAGACCATCCTGGTGCTGGGCGATTCCCTGAGTGCCGAGTATGGCCTCAAACGCGGCAGCGGCTGGGTCGCCCTGCTGGAGCAGAAGTTGCAGACCGAGAAAATTGCCGCCGCCGTGGTCAATGCCAGCATCAGCGGCGACACAACGTCGGGCGGGCGTTCGCGCCTGGCCGCCCTGCTGGCACAACACCAGCCAAGCCACGTGATCATTGAGCTGGGCGCCAACGACGCCTTACGTGGCTTGGCGCTGCAACTCAGCCAGGACAACCTGAACCAGATGACCAATATGGCCCAAAAAGCTGGCGCCAGGGTACTGCTGATTGGCATGCAAGTGCCACCCAACTACGGCCGGGACTACAACGCGCGATTCGCGGCGATGTTTGCCGATGTGGCCAAAGCCCACAAGGTGGCGTTGGTGCCGTTTTTGCTCAAGGGTGTTGCCGATGTGCCTGATAGCACACGGCTGTTTCAGGCCGACCGCATTCACCCCAGGGAAGAGGCGCACCCAGCGATACTGGGCAATGTCTGGCCTGAGTTGCGCAAGTTGCTGAAATGAGCCTGAACACCCTGAGCGCCGATGAAGTCATTGGCCGAATGCACGAATTTGACACGGTCATTGACGCCCGCAGCGAAGGCGAGTTTGACGAAGACCACCTGCCCGGCGCAGTGAACTGGCCGACGCTCAACAACGAGGAGCGACGTGACATTGGCACGCTGTACAAGCAGGTCAACGCGTTCGAGGCCAAAAAACGCGGTGCCGCCATTGCGGCGCGCAATATTGCCAGCCATATCGAGCGTGAGGTTATCGACAAACCGAGAGACTGGAAGCCACTGGCTTACTGCTGGCGCGGCGGCCAGCGCAGCGGTGCACTGTCTTTGATCCTGTCGCAGATCGGATTTCGCGTCACCTTGCTTGAAGGTGGTTACAAGGCTTTTCGGGCGGCCGTGGTGCAAGACATTCCGCGCCTGGTGGGCACGCTGGAGTGGCGTGTAGTCTGTGGCACGACCGGCTCCGGCAAAACCCGGCTGCTTCAAGCCCTGGCAGCACACGGTGCCCAGGTGCTGGACCTGGAAGCCCTGGCAAACCATCGCAGCTCGGTTCTCGGTGCCATTCCCGGGCTGGCGCAACCGACGCAAAAACGCTTTGATACGCTGGTGTGGGACGCGCTCAGAGCACTGGACGCCACTCAACCGGTGTTCATTGAGAGCGAAAGCAAGAAGGTCGGCAATGTTAGCGTGCCACCTTCACTGATTGAAGCCATGCGCCAGAGTCCCTGCCTGAACCTGGTACTGCCGGATGCCGAACGGGTGGCGCTGCTGCTGGAGGACTACGCTTTTTTTGTGCAGGATATCGAGCACTTTTGTGAACGTCTGCAGGTGCTGGCCGAGTTCCGTGGCAAAGTGGTTGTGGCGGGCTGGCAGGCATCGGTTCGCGCTGGCAACATTGCGCCGGTGGTGCAACAGCTATTGAGGCAACATTACGATCCGGTTTACCTGCAGTCGATGCAGCGCAATTTCTTGCGCTTTGAGAACGCAAAAGTCATCAGCCCCAGTGATCATTCGGTGGCGGCCATGAATTCCCTGGCGCAACAACTGCTGCAAAACCTGGCAACCTGACGGCTTAGGCGCCCAACCATTTCTGGGCCCATTGCAATGCCGCTTCCAGATGGGCCATGGCGCTGGCACCGGGCGGCTCGCCCAACTCAAAGCGCTCGCCTCGAATCGCCAGCAGGGTGCAATGCGGTGGCGCTTCACCCCGCAACTCGCGATACACATGAAGCAGAGCTTGCGGTGACAGTGCGTGCGAAGTGACACTGGCGTCTTGCCTGGCAAGTAGTTGCGTCACCTCAAAGGGCGCTCGGCAATTCAGGCTGGCATCGACAAACAGCACGCGCTGGCGACCTGCAAGGTCAAGCGCATGTTCAATTTGCAACTGGTAGTCGTCAAGAAATTCCACGCGTGCTGACGCCCCCAGCACAGCGCGCAGTCGCTCAATGCACAATGGTCCCAACGCGTCATCACCACGGCTCAGATTGCCCCAGCCGAACACCAGCAATGGCGCTACGGGTTCAGGCGTTGCGTTCATGCAGGCTGGCTTACCGGCGGACCCGGGTTATGCGTGAACTCGCCCTGCTGCGATCTGACAACACGGTCGATCAGCTCGCCTGTGGAGCCCACCAGCGCCACGTCCAGTGGCATCTGCCCCAGTGCATGGGTGGCACACGACAGACAAGGGTCATAAGCGCGAATCGCCACCTCAATGTGGTTGAGCAAGCCTTCGGTCAGTTCGCGCCCGCTCAGGTATTGGCGCGCCACCGAACGCACCGCCTCGTTCATAGCCTGGTTGTTGTGGGTGGTGGAGACGATCAGGTTGCACATCTTTACCAAATCATCATCGCCAACTTCGTAGTGGTGGATCAGCGTGCCGCGCGGCGCCTCGATCACACCCACGCCCCGCCGACGCCCAGCGCCGGCTTGCGAGGAATGCTGGCGCGGGCCTATGGCCATCAACTCACCGCACAGAATGTCGGGGTCGTCAAGTAGTTCCTGGATCACCTCGACACAGTGCAACAGCTCGACCATGCGCGCCCAGTGGTAGGCCAGCGTCGCTTGGACAGGCTCACCTCGGCCCCAGTCGATAAACTCGCGGCGCTGCACTTCAGCCAGCGGGCTGGGAATGAAATCGCAGTTTTGCAGGCGCGCCAGTGGCCCAACCCGGTACCAGCCCAGCTCGGCCCCCAGGCTCTTGAGGAAGGGGAACTTCATGTAAGTCCAGGGCTTGACTTCTTCCTCGATCAAGTCAAGGTAGCCTTGGTCACTGACGCCGTCGAAGATGATCTTGCCTGCCACGTCACGCACACGAAGTTGGCCGTCATACAAGTCCAGTGCCCCGTCGGCGCGCACCAGCGACAGCATGTTGGAACGAAATGCACCGAAGCCGTCGTACAGCACCGGGTTCTGCGCGTGCAGTTGTTTGGCAATCGCCACAGCGTCCTGCGCCCATGCCATCATCTGCTTCACATCGCGCTGCAGCAGCGCGCGGTCCTCCAGACTGACATGCTTGTTGACACCGCCCGGCACCGAGCCGGTGCCATGCACGCGCTTGCCGGCAGTGGCGCGGATCACTTCCTGACCAAACTTGCGCAGCAACACACCTTTCCTGGCGATATCGGGATGGGCCTGCGCCACGCCGACGATGTTGCGTCGGTTCAGTTCGGAATCGAAGCCAAACAACAGGTCCGGCGACGCCAGGTAAAAAAAGTGCAACGCGTGAGACTGCATGACCTGCCCATAGTGCATCAGTCGACGTATTTTTTCAGCGGACGGTGTGATCGGTAACGCTCCCACCACGCGGTCGAACGCTTTCGATGCCGCCAGGTGATGCGACACCGGGCAGATACCACACAGCCGTTGCACCATCACCGGCACTTCCCAGTACGGTCGGCCTTCGATGAATTTCTCAAAGCCACGAAATTCGACGATGTGCAGGCGCACCTGCTGCACGTGGTTTTGTGCGTCCAGCAGGATCGTCACCTTGCCATGGCCTTCAACGCGGGATACCGGGTCGATGGCGACCCGGCGCAGACCTTGCATGACGGCTTCGGGGGCAGCGGTTTCAAGTGAGGCGCTCATGGTCAGTCGTAGTGCAACGAGTCGTGGTCGAGGTGCAGAGTGCGTCCGGCCATCCATTCGCACAGAAAACGCCAGAATGTGTCTGCCGAAGGCGGGCAACCCGGTAAAAAGTAGTCCACATGCACCACCTCGTGAACCGGGCGCACTTTGTTCAGCGGCAGTGGCAGCTCGGGGTCATTCGGAATGGCGCTGCCGCTACTCATGCCCGGTCGACAGCGGTACACGTCGGCCAGCAAGGTGGCCAGATCAAGGTGGTTACGTTGCGCCGGCAAGCCTCCGTTGATGGCGCAGGCGCCCACCGCCACCAGTGTCTTGCAGTGAGCGCGAAAGTCACGCAGCACCTGCACGTTCTCGGCGTTGCAAAGTCCGCCTTCGATCAGACCGATGTCGCACTGCCCCAGCGTCTTGATATCGGTCAGCGGCGAGCGGTCGAACTCGATGTGTTCGATCAGTTCGAACAAACGCTCGTCGATGTCCAGGAATGACATATGGCAGCCAAAGCAGCCGGCCAACGAGACGGTAGCAACCCTGAACTTGGGCGGCGTCTGCGACACACCGACGCCGCTCATGAGGTATCACCCTGCGCTTGCTCGGCCACCGATTTGTCGTCAAAGCGCCGCTGCCCGATCGGTATCGCAAAACCGCGCCGCTTGGGCAGGATCACACCCACCGGGCAGATATTGGCCGCGCGGTCGGCAAGTGCCATCGAGGTGTCGGCCAGTTTGCCGGACTCACTGTTGACCAAAAGGTGGCTGGCGATGCCATGCCCGCCGATGGCAAACACGTTCTTGCCATCGACATTGCGGCTGGCCTTGACGCACAACTCGCACAGGATGCATCGGTTGAAGTCGAGCAGGATGTCGGGGTGGCTGGCGTCGACCGGACGATCCGGATAAAACTCCTCAAAGTGCGGGCCCAGCATGCCCATTTGGTAGGCCGTCGCCTGCAGCAGGCAGTTGCCGCTCTTTTCGCAACTCGGACAAAAGTGATTGCCTTCAATAAACAACATTTGCAGCAAGCGCTTGCGCTGGCCGTTGAGTTCCTCGGTGTCGCTCTCAATCACCAGGTCGGGCGCTGCGCGCACCGTACAGGCGGCAGCAGTCTGGCCATTGACTTTTACGCTGCACAAGCGGCACGAGCCATGGGCCGGGAAATCAGGGTGCCAGCACAGATGCGGGATGTACCGGTGAGCCCGGGTTGCCGCCTGCAAAATGGTTTCACTGGCTTGAAAAGGGACCTCTTTACCGTCGAGAAAAAAGGTCGGTCCAGATGGAATTACATCCGTCATGCCAGGTTCTCCAGATGCGCGCCAGCGTCGTCGCGGCCGGTCATACGCCGGGCAATTGACAGCTCTGTGTCAAGATCGAATGCGGGCTCAAAATGCAGCGACTTGATGCGCTGCTGGTAGGCCGGACGGAACTTCAAAATAGTGTCTCGCAGCGGGTTGCAGGCACTGGCGCCCAGACCGCAGTGGCTCGCACTGTGCAACAAGCGGTCGAGCTCGATCAGCACCACAAGGTCGTCGTGTGAACCGTGGCCGGCGGCAAGCTTGTCCAGACGGCGCGCCACCAGTTCGGTTCCGACCCGGCAAGGCGTGCAAAAACCGCAACTCTCGTGCGCGAAAAAATGAGCAAAACCGCGCGCCACTTCGAACATATCACGACTGCGGTCAAACACCATGAAAGCACCGGCCGTCGGCACGTCTTCAAACGCGATACGTCGATCGAACTCGGAATCCGACAAACACATACCCGATGGGCCGCCAACCTGCACTGCCTGTGTGTCGCGCGCACCGCAGTCCTGCAGGATGGCGTCGATGCGGGTGCCAAACGGGTACTCGTACAGGCCAGGGCGATCACAGTCGCCCGATACCGAATGGATCTTGGTGCCGGTGGATTCGGGTGTACCGATGGCGGTCCACCAGGCGCCGCCCTGTAGAGCGATAGCGGCCACTGCGCAGAAGGTTTCGACGTTGTTGACAATAGTCGGATGACCCAGGTAGCCCCGCTTCACCGGAAATGGTGGACGGATGCGGGGCGTGCCGCGCTTGCCTTCCAGCGACTCGATCAGCGCCGACTCTTCCCCGCAAACGTAGGCGCCAGCACCGACATGGATGGTGATGTCGAAATTGAAACCCTGCTGTCCCGCGATATTGCCCCCCAGCAAATGCGCGTCGCGCCGAACCTGCAGCAGCGCCAGCAGTTGCTCCAGCAAATAGCGGTACTCGCCTCGCAAATACAGCAGACCGCGCCGGGCACCAATAACATGGGCGGCGATGGTCATACCCTCAAACACGGTATCGGCGTGGCGACTCAACAGTACGCGGTCCTTGAAGGTACCCGGCTCGCCTTCGTCCGCATTGCACACCACCACACGTTCGACGCCCGGCGCCTGCCGGCACAACTCCCATTTGAGTCCGGTGACAAAGCCGGCCCCACCGCGGCCACGCAGGTTGGAGCGCTTCATC
>JANXLW010000004.1 GCA_025354965.1 Betaproteobacteria bacterium | reverse complement strand
CCAAGCCTTCCACCGCCAACTCCTTGACGGCCCGATTGATCGTCATGCGGCTGACGCCAAACTTCTGCTGCAATGCGGCCTCGCTGGGCACGGCATCGCCGGGTCGCCAGACGCCCTGGGTGATCTGGGCTTTGACGAACGCCTTGACCTGTTCGTAGGCCGGCAGTTTGGCAGGGGTCAGGTTTGGCATGGCAAAACTTTTCTTCATGAATCAGGGTTTTCCCGATATTATATAAGTTGTATAGACAACTACACTATCCAGACAAACCCTTAACCGATACCTGAGTTCAATCATGTCCGATCTCCCAAAAACCCCATTCGCAGGCAGCAAGGCACGCCCGGTACGCGCACCCCGGGGCAGCAGTCTGACCTGCGCCAACTGGCAAATTGAAGCAGCCTACCGCATGATCCAGAATAACCTGGACCCGGAAGTCGCCGAAAACCCCGACGAGTTGGTGGTGTACGGCGGCATTGGCAAGGCGGCACGCAACTGGCCATGCTATGACGCCATCCTGGATTCCCTGAAAAAACTCAAGGAAGACGAAACCCTGCTGGTGCAGTCCGGCAAACCGGTGGCGGTTTTTCGCACCCACACCGGTGCGCCCCGGGTGCTGATCGCCAATTCCAATCTGGTGCCCAAGTGGGCGACCTGGGAACACTTCAATGAGCTCGACCGCGCCGGCCTGATGATGTACGGTCAGATGACGGCCGGCAGCTGGATTTACATCGGCTCGCAAGGCATTGTGCAGGGCACTTACGAGACCTTTGTCGAGGCCGGCCGCCAGCATTTTGATGGCAAGCTGGCCGGGCGCTGGATACTGACCGCCGGCCTGGGTGGCATGGGTGGCGCGCAGCCGCTGGCCGCCACTTTTGCCGGTGCCTGTTCGCTCAACATCGAGTGCCAACAGTCCAGCATTGACTTCCGGCTGCGCACCCGCTACCTGGACAAGCAGGCCGCCAACCTGGATGAAGCCCTTGAAATGATCACCCACCACACCAGTCGCAAAGAGGCGGTGTCCATCGGCCTGTGCGCCAATGCGGCGGACGTACTGCCGGAACTGGTCAAGCGTGCCCAGGCCGGTGGTATCCGCCCCGACATCGTGACCGACCAGACCTCGGCCCACGACATCATCAATGGCTATTTGCCCTCGGGCTGGAGTGTGGCGCGCTGGCGCGCTGCGCAGCGCGACCCGGCGCAGCATGCCGAGCTGACCCAGGCCGCCGGTGAATCGTGCGCCACCCACGTGCGCGCCATGCTGGCTTTTCATGCCATGGGCATCCCTACCGTGGACTACGGCAACAACTTGCGCCAGGTGGCCAAGGACTATGGTGTGGCCAACGCGTTTGACTACCCCGGTTTTGTGCCGGCCTATGTGCGCCCGCTGTTCAGCCGCGGTGTCGGCCCGTTCCGCTGGGTCGCGCTCAGCGGCGACCCGGACGACATCCGCAAGACCGACGCCAGGATGAAAGAACTCTTCCCCCACAACAAAGGTCTGCACCGCTGGCTCGATATGGCCCAAGAGCGCATCAGCTTTCAGGGCCTGCCGGCACGCATTTGCTGGATCGGCCTGGGCGAGCGGCACCTGGCTGGTCTGGCGTTCAACGAGATGGTGCGCACGGGCGAGCTCAAAGCCCCGATCGTGATTGGGCGCGACCATCTGGACAGCGGCTCGGTGGCTTCACCGAACCGCGAGACCGAAGCCATGAAGGACGGCAGCGATGCCGTCAGCGACTGGCCGCTGTTGAACGCGCTGCTCAATACCGCCAGCGGTGCCACCTGGGTCAGTATTCATCACGGCGGTGGTGTCGGCATGGGTTACTCGCAGCACTCCGGCGTTGTGATTGTGTGCGACGGCACCCCGGAAGCGGCACAGCGCGTCGAACGCGTGTTGTGGAACGACCCCGCCACTGGCGTCATGCGGCACGCCGACGCAGGCTATGAAATTGCAGAAAACTGCGCCCGCGAACACGGCATGAACATGCCCATGAAAGGACAATGACATGCTTGCCAACATCACTATCGAGCCAGGCCACCTCACCCTGGAGCAACTGCAAGCCATCCATGCCGGCGTCCAGCAGTTGGCGCTGCCGGCGTCCAGCCGCAACATCATCCGTGCCAGCCAGCAAGTGGTGCAAGGTGCCGCCGATGGCAACGCACCGGTCTACGGCGTCAACACTGGTTTTGGCAAGCTGGCCAACCAGCGCATCAGCAAGGCGCAGCTCGACACGCTGCAACTGAACCTGATTCGCTCCCACAGCGTCGGCGTCGGTGAGCCCTTGGCACCTGAAGTAGTGCGGCTGATGCTGGCACTCAAGGCCGCCAGTCTGGCGCGCGGCTATTCAGGCGTGCGCGAGGTGGTGATCGACACCCTGCTGGCAGTGCACAACGCCGGGCTGGTGCCTTACGTGCCGTCGCAGGGTTCGGTCGGTGCCTCGGGCGACCTGGCACCGCTGGCGCACATGACATTGGCGCTGATCGGCGAAGGCGACATGCTGCAGGACGGCAAGCGCGTACCGGCAGCCGCTGCACTGCAAAAAGCCGGCATAACACCGCTTACGCTGGGTGCCAAGGAAGGTCTGGCCTTGATCAACGGTACGCAGACCTCCACCGCCCTGGCGCTGCACGCCCTGCTCAGTTTCGAGCCGGTACTGGAAGCAGCCCTGGTGATCGGCGCGCTGACAGTGGATGCCGCCCGTGGCAGTGACGGGCCGTTTGACCCACGCATTCATGCGCTGCGTGGCCAACCGGGCCAGATTGACGTAGCCGCCTATTACCGCGCCCTGCTGCAGGGCAGCGCCATCCGCCATTCCCATGTTGACGGCGATGACCGGGTGCAAGACCCCTACAGCCTGCGCTGTCAGCCGCAAGTGGTAGGTGCCTGCCTGGATCAGCTGCGCCACGGCGCGCTGGTGCTGCTGCGCGAGGCCAATGCGGTGACCGACAATCCGCTGGTGTTTGCCCCGAGCGACACCGGCGCGAGCTCTTCGGACCATGGTGCGATGGTTTCAGGTGGCAACTTCCACGCCGAGCCGGTGGCGCTGGCGGCCGATGGCATGGCGCTGGCCATTGCCGAAGTGGGCGCCATTGCCGAGCGCCGCATCGCCATGTTGATTGACAGTGGTGTGTCGCGCCTGCCGCCGTTCCTGACCGCTGATGCCGGCCTCAACAGCGGCTTCATGATCGCCCATGTGACCGCCGCCGCACTGGCGTCCGAGAACAAATCGCTGGCGCATCCGGCCAGTGTCGACAGCCTGCCCACCAGCGCCAATCAGGAGGACCATGTGTCGATGGCCACCTTTGCCGCGCGGCGCCTGCAAGCCATGATCAGCAACACGGCCAACATTCTGGGTATCGAGTTGCTGGCAGCGGCGCAAGGCATCGAGTTCTTGCGCCCGCTGCAAAGCTCCGCAGCACTGGAACAGGCCCACGCGCTACTGCGCCAGCAGATACCCGCCATGGCGCAAGACCGCTTTCTGGCGCCCGACATCGAACACGCCGCCACCCTGGTACGCAACGGTTCGCTGTCGCGCATTTTTCGCACCTTGCCCGACTTGCCAAAACTTTGGCTGGCAGCCTAGGCAGATAACTCGTGGGTGGTGTTTTTTGTAAGCAACTCGACTGCCAGCTTGGGGGGTATGCCCAGGGTCACATCAACCTTGATCCCGGTAACCGGGAGCTCGCTCAACTGCTCCTTGAAAGTACCCGCAGTGCGCAAGACTTCCAGGATTGCAATGAGAGACTTCTGGTCTCGGTGCCGTTCCATGAGATCCTTGATTTTGTCCGGCTCCAGCGCGTCAACAGACCCGGTGAAGGTGGCTTTGATCTCTGGCACAAGTCCCATTCCGAAGGAGATATTGCTGACCGAAAGGCCCAGTGCTTTGAGGGTAGGCAGGCTGTTGTTGAACTCATGAAGCACTTCCTGAGCCTTGTTCGCTATCGCCCCAGTGGCTCCTTCCTTAAGTTTTTCAAACATCGTTCACCTCCAGATACGAAAAGTAGATTGCTGATCGGTTCTTGTACTGAACTCACCTTAAATTTTTAATAACCGGCATGCGTCTTCTTAGCTGAATGATGCTACTTTTACGGCGTCGAAATTTGTTCAATCCCAATAACCACAACTGCGTGTTGGATTTAAATCTGATTGGCTTAAATCGCAACACAGGGGCCTGTCGACAGGAATTGCGCGGCTGCACGTCCAAAGTTGAAGCCATGTACGATGCGCCCATGATCAGCCGTCCCATCCTATGTTCGCCTCCTTGATCGCTGTGCTTTCCGATTTGGCGCAGCAAGCTGCGGACGATGTGCTGGCGTCGCCGCAACAACTCGTCGCGCATGTGGCGATGATCGTGGCGGTGGACACTCGCGATGCTTAAGACCCTTCGCTCGCGCGACGCCGCGATGCCCTTCATCATGCTGACCGTGTTGATTGACATGGTGGCCATCGGCTTGATCATTCCTGTGTTGCCCGCGCTGGTTGGCAGCTTCTCCGGCTCGAAGTCCGATCAGGCTTATTGGTACGGCGTCGTCGCCTTTTCCTTTGGCATTTCCAATTTTTTGATGTCGCCGGTATTGGGTGCACTGTCCGACCATTTCGGTCGCAGGCCTGTGTTGCTACTGGGCTTTCTGGGTTTGGGCGTCAGTTTTTTTGGCACCGCTTTTGCCACTGCTTTGTGGGTCTTGGTTAGCGTACGGGTAGTGGCCGGCGCGATGCAGGCCAACGCCGCCATTGCGAACGCCTACGTCGCCGATATCACGCCACCCGAGCACCGCGCCAAACGCTTTGGCTTGCTGGGAGCCATGATGGGGCTTGGCTTTATCGTCGGTCCGGTCATGGGTGGGCTGCTGGGCGCGATCAACTTGCAGCTGCCGTTTTTCGTTGCGGGTGTTTTGGCGATGGTCAATTTGCTGTACGGTTATTTTGTGCTGCCGGAGTCTTTGCCGGTCTCGCAGCGCAAACCGTTTAGCTGGCGTGCGGCCAACCCGGTGACTTCCATGCGCAAACTGGCACAGCTCAAGGGTGTTGGCCCACTGGTGGGTGTGGTCGCGTTCAGTGGTCTCGCGCAGTTTGTGCTGTACACCAGTTGGGTGCTCTACACCACCTTCAAGTTTGGTTGGGGTCCGCTGGAGAATGGCTGGTCGCTGGCCATGGTTGGCATCGTGTCGGTCGCCGTGCAGGGGTTCTTGCTGGGGCCTTTGCTCAAGCGCTTTTCCCCGCAGCGCCTGGCCGTCATCGGCCTGATCTCTTCGGCACTCGCCTATGCCTTGTGGGGTGCCGCGACTGAGGGCTGGATGATGTATGTCGTCATCGGTGTCAACATCTTTGGCGTGACGGTTGCCGCATCGGTTCAGAGCTTGATTTCATCGGCGGCCGACAGCCACAGCCAGGGCCAGACGATGGGGGCAGTGAGTTCCCTCAACAGCCTGATGGCGGTTGTGGCGCCGATGCTGGCAGCGCCCATGCTGGCCCTGGTCTCGCACTACCCCACAGGCGATTGGCGAATTGGAGCACCTTTCTATTTTTGCTCAGCACTGCAGCTCGCGTCGCTGTGTTTGGCGGTGCTTCACTTCCGTCGCCACCGCGCAAGCCTGCAAGCGACTTCGCACGGAGTCACGACACTCGACCATCACTAAACAACCGCTCGCTGTCGCGCGTCATCCGCGCACTACCGTGTTTACCGACGCTATGGGCTGCCAGTTGAAGCATGCTCCAATATGCGTCTTCAAACATGCCCTGATCACTCCCCAACTTTCAATCATGCCAAACACCGTCATCCCTCATCAGTCCGCCTTGCAACACGCGCTAAAGTCGGCGCAGTGGGCGGGCTTGCGCTACTCCCGCGAAACCACGACCCAACGAACTGTGCGCAATGATCGCCCGGAGCGAAACCAGAGTTGCCTGGAAGAAGGCGCGATGTGCGAGGTGCTGGTGGACGGGCACTTTGGTTATGCCGCAACCGCCGATCTCAGCAGCGCCGGTTTAGAGCGCGCCTTCGAACGCGCCATTGCCACCACGCTTGCCACCAGTGGCCACAAGGTGCACGCGTTTGATGCCAACCAGCGGCCAAGGGCGACGGGTAGCTACCGCAGTCCGCGCGAACGCGATCTGGACAGCGCCAGCCTGGCCGAGATTTCAGACTGCCTGCTGGCTGCCTCACAAGCCATGAAGCTGTCTGATGCTCTGGTCAATCGCAGCGCCAGCGCGATGCTGGTCCAGACCCAGATCAACTACTTTTCCTCCAACGGATCCGACATTCGCCAGAGTTTTGACATGGTCGATATCACGCTGTCTGCGACGGCCGCCGAGGGCCTCGAATCGCAGACGCGGAGCTGGTCTCATACCGGTCAATTTGGCGCTGAAGTCTTTGATCGCGCCACGCTGGTGCGTCAGGCACAACACACCGCTGAGCAAGCATTGGCGCTGTTAAATGCCGACAACTGCCCCTCGGCGCGTATGGACTTGATCTTGATGCCGAACCAGATGATGTTGCAGATCCACGAATCGATTGGCCACCCACTGGAGCTTGACCGCATACTCGGTGATGAGCGCAACTACGCGGGTTGGAGCTTTGTCAAACAACAAGACTTCGGCAACCTCCAGTACGGCTCGGCGCTGATGAATGTATCGTTCGATCCGAGCAAGACCCATGAGCTTGCCAGCTACGCCTTTGATGACGGTGGCCACCGCGCCAGCAAAGAGATGCTGATCGAGAGCGGGGTTCTGAAGCGCGGTTTGGGTTCGCTCGAATCGCAGGAGCGCTCGGGCTTGCCCGGTGTGGCCAACTTTCGTTCTTCCTCCTGGAACCGGGCGCCGATTGACCGCATGGCCAACATCAACCTGGAGCCTGGCAACGCTTCTCTCGAGGAACTGATTGGCCAGGTCGAGCATGGCGTGTTGATGACCACCAATCGGTCCTGGTCGATTGACGATTACCGCAACAAGTTCCAGTTCGGCTG
>JANXLW010000487.1 GCA_025354965.1 Betaproteobacteria bacterium | reverse complement strand
CATCGGGGTTGAGATTGGTCAGCGGTGCCCGACCGAAGTAGTTGGCGACCGCCTGCCGAATTTGCGGCATCCGGGTGGAGCCGCCGACCATCACCACACCTTTGACATCGTCCGTGTCCAGCTCGGCGTCGCGCAGCGTCTTGCGCACGGCCAGGATGGTGCGCCTTGTCAGTTCGGCCGTCAGCTTTTCAAACTGTTCGTTCACGACCTCAAATTTGACGTTCTCACCGCCAATGCAGGCGTGGCAAGCAGCGCAATGCGTCGCCGAGAGCTCTTCCTTGCAGGCGCGCGCGGCAATGATGACGATTGCCTTGTCTTGCGGTGTTCGGGCCTGAACACCGGCCTGAGCCATCACCCAATCAGCCAGCGCTCGGTCGTAGTCGTCGCCACCCAGCGCCGAGTCGCCACCGGTGGCAAGGACTTCAAAGACACCTTTGGTGAGACGCAAAATCGAGATGTCAAAAGTGCCGCCGCCCAGATCATAAATGGCATAAACGCCTTCGCTGGCATTGTCCAGTCCGTAAGCGATGGCGGCAGCGGTGGGCTCGTTGATGAGGCGCAGCACATTCAGGCCCGCCAACTGTGCGGCGTCTTTGGTGGCTTGACGCTGGGCGTCATCAAAATAGGCCGGCACCGTGATGACAGCGCCAAACAGGTCATCGCCAAAAGTGTCTTCCGCCCGGTGGCGCAGAGTTGCCAGAATATCGGCACTCACCTCGACTGGCGATTTCTCACCCTGCACGGTCTGAATCCCAAGCATCCCGGGGTGCGCCACTAATTGGTAGGGCAACTTGCCGTGCCCCACCACATCTGCCACGCCGCGCCCCATGAAACGCTTGACAGAGGCGATCGTGTTTTGCGGGTCCAGCGCCAATGCCGCTCTGGCCTCATAACCGATTTGACGCCCACCGCCTTCGAGGTAACGCACAACCGACGGCACTATGAAGCGACCCAGGTCGTCAGGCAAACACTCGGCCACTCCGTTGCGCACCGAAGCCACCAGCGAATGAGTAGTGCCAAGATCAATGCCAACTGCCACACGCCGCTGATGCGGACTGGGAGTTTGACCGGGTTCTGAAATTTGTAAAAGCGCCATGATTATTTTATTGAGACCGAGGCGCTATTGTCCTCTGTCTGCCGTGTCCATCAGATCGAGGCGGGTTTCAACATCACTGGCAAAGCGCTCGATAAACATCAGCGCCCTGACCTGTTGCACCGCTTGTTTGTAGTCCTTTTGTTGGTCCATCAGTTGGCCACATGCTTGCAATGCGTCACGTCGTGCAGTTGTTACCTCGGCACGGAGATCCTCCAGATCCGCCGCACTGCCCGCCTCGTCCAGCGCTTCCCGCCACGCCATTTGCTGCAACAGGAATTCTTTTGGCATCGCCGTGTTGTTCTCGGCATTGATCGGAGCCGCATTGAGCTCACACAAATAGGCGGCACGCTTGAGCGGATCTTTCAGCCGTTGGTAGGCCTCATTGATACGCACCGACCACTGCATGGCCACGCGCTGGGCGCTGGCACCCTGGGCGGCAAATTTGTCGGGATGCGCTTCACGCTGCAGATCTTTCCAGCGCGTGTCAATGGCAGCGCGGTCCTGCGCAAATTGGGTGGCAAGACCGAATAACTCAAAATCACTGGACTTTAAATTCACACCCGAAACGACTCACCGCAACCGCAGCGATCTCGCTCTTTGGGATTGTTGAACTTGAAACCTTCGTTCAGACCTTCCCGGACAAAATCCAGTTCAGTACCATCGAGATAGGCGAAGCTTTTCGGCTCGATCAACACCTTGACACCGTGGCCTTCGAAGACCATGTCTTCAGGCTCAATCTCATCAACGTATTCAAGCTTGTAAGCCAGGCCCGAACAACCGGTGGTCTTGACGCCCAGTCGCACCCCGACACCCTTGCCACGTTTGCTAAGGTAACGGGTGACGTGTCGGGCAGCGGCTTCAGTCAGCGTAACGGCCATGTCAATGGGTCTGTTGTGCGGTATGTTTTTGCTTGTAGTCGTTCACTGCCGCCTTGATGGCGTCTTCCGCCAGGATGGAACAGTGAATTTTGACCGGCGGCAGCGCCAATTCTTCAGCGATCTCGCTGTTCTTCAACGCTGCCGCCTGGTCCAGCGTTTTGCCCTTGACCCATTCCGTTACCAGGGACGACGAAGCAATGGCCGAACCACAACCATAGGTTTTGAAGCGCGCGTCTTCAATGACGCCAGTTTGCGCATTGACCTTGATCTGCAGCTTCATGACGTCGCCGCAAGCCGGGGCGCCGACCATACCGGTACCGACCGACTGGTCGCCCTTGTCGAAAGAGCCGACGTTGCGCGGGTTTTCGTAGTGGTCAACGACTTTTTCAGAATATGCCATTTTGTTTACCTCTTTGTTTAGTGAGCAGCCCACTGGATGGTGCTGATGTCGATGCCTTCCTGGTACATATCCCATAGCGGACTTAAATCCCGCAGTTTGGCGACGTTAAGCTTGATAGTGGTAACGGCGTAGTCAATTTCTGCTTCGGTGGTGTAGCGGCCAATCGTCATGCGCAGACTGCTGTGCGCCAGCTCATCGCTGCGACCCAGGGCGCGCAGCACGTAGCTGGGCTCAAGTGAAGCCGAGGTACAGGCCGAACCGCTGGACACCGCCAGCCCCTTGATGCCCATGATCAAAGACTCACCTTCCACATAATTGAAGCTCATGTTCAGGTTGTGCGGCACGCGCCGGTCCAGATGGCCGTTGATGAACACCTGCTCAATGTCTTTCAGACCGGCCAGCATGCGGTCATGCAGCGCGCGAATTCGCACGTTCTCGGCAGCCATCTCTTCTTTGGCAATACGGTAGGCTTCGCCCATGCCGACAATTTGATGCGTCGGTAGCGTACCGGAGCGCATGCCGCGTTCATGGCCACCACCGTGCATCTGCGCCTCGATGCGCACCCGCGGCTTGCGCCGCACAAACAAGGCACCCACGCCTTTGGGTCCATAAGTCTTGTGGGCGGTCAGACTCATCAGATCGACCGGCAACTGGCTCAAATCAATGTCTACCCGGCCCGTGGCCTGCGCGGCGTCGACATGAAAAACGATATTTTTCGCGCGGCAGATGTTCCCGATCGCAGCAATGTCCTGAATCACGCCAATTTCATTGTTGACGAACATGACACTGACCAGAATTGTGTCTGCCCGAATGGCGGCCTTGAACACCTCAAGATCAAGCAGTCCATCCTCCTGCACGTCCAGGTAAGTCAGCTCAAACCCCTGGCGTTCCAATTCACGACACGTATCAAGCACTGCCTTGTGCTCGGTCTTGACCGTGATGATGTGCTTGCCCCGTGTTTTATAAAAGCCGGCTGCGCCCTTGAGCGCCAGGTTGTTGGACTCAGTTGCACCTGAAGTCCAGACAATTTCGCGCACATCGGCGCCAACCAGTGCTGCCACCTGTTCGCGGGCTTTTTCAACCGCCGCCTCGGCTTCCCAACCCCACGCATGGCTGCGTGAAGCAGGGTTGCCAAAGTGTTGACGCAACCACGGAATCATGGCCTGCACCACCCGCTCATCGCAAGGATTGGTGGCACTGTAGTCCATGTAAATCGGGAAGTGCGGGGTTGTATCCATTACGGGTTTACAGATCCTGTTGGTTTGAAAATTGATTGGCTGCAGACTCTACATTTTTGAAAAAGCGTTGCCCAGCGCAAAAACCGAGTTTGGCACGTTCATGCGAATCGGCTTGACCGTCGGCATGCTGGAAATGGCGCGCTTGAGCATAGGCTTTTCTTCAATCTGCAGGCCTTTGGCCAACTGCTCGTCGACCAGCTTTTGCAGGCTTACCGACTCCAGAAACTCCACCATTCGCATATTAAGTGCGGTCCAAAGCTCGTGCGTCATGCAGGGTGACCCCTCTCCCAGGCAGTTTTCCCGGCCGCTGCACTGTGTGGCGTCCATCGGTTCATCAACGGAGGAAATGATATCGGCAACAGTGATCTGAGCCGGATCGCGCGCCAAAGTGTAGCCACCGCCGGGACCACGGGTCGATTCCACCAACTCGTGGCGACGCAATTTGCCAAACAGTTGCTCCAGGTAGGACAGGGAAATAAGCTGGCGCTGGCTGATGGCGGCCAAAGTTACCGGGCCATTGCTTTGGCGCAGACCCAGATCTATCATCGCAGTGACCGCAAAGCGGCCTTTAGTTGTGAGTCGCATTGCATGCTCCTTCAGTCGTATGTCGAATTTGGTTGACTAACGTGCTCAAGTATAGCAATAAACCCAGTAAACTTGTCGGATAAATAGACTGGCCAGTCACCTTTACAAATTTTTGCCTGCCTGAGAGATAAAAGTCACATTGTCACGCCCCGCAACACCAAACACCTGCTCCTTCAAGATGCCCAGTTGATCGCGCACCCGTGCCGCCTTTTCAAACTCCAGATTGCGTGCATGCTCCAGCATGAGCTTTTCCAGACGCTTGATTTCTCTGGAAACATCCTTCTCGCTCATTTCCTCGACCTGCGCGCGCTGCTCGGCATCGCGTTCCAGCTTCTCGGCTTCCTTGCCTGCTTTTTCGCTATAGACGCCGTCAATCAGGTCCTTGACCTGCTTGATGATGGAGCGCGGCGTAATGCCATGCGCCAGGTTGTGCGCCACCTGCTTGACACGTCGACGCTCGGTCTCTCCAATCGCCCTGGCCATGGAGTCCGTCATCTTGTCGGCGTACAGAATCGCCCGGCCCTCCAGATTGCGGGCCGCCCGGCCAATAGTTTGAATCAGTGAACGTTCGGAGCGCAAAAACCCTTCCTTGTCGGCGTCCAGAATGGCGACCAGTGAAACCTCAGGTATGTCCAAGCCTTCACGCAGCAGGTTGATACCGACCAGCACGTCAAACGTGCCGAGTCGCAGATCGCGCAAAATTTCAACCCGCTCCACCGTATCCACGTCGCTGTGCAGATAGCGTACCTTGACGCCGTTGTCACTCAAGTAGTCGGTCAGCTGCTCGGCCATGCGTTTGGTCAGCGTGGTGATCAACACCCGCTCGTGCTTGTCAACCCGGATGCGAATCTCCTGCAACACATCGTCGACCTGGCTGCTGGCCGGACGCACTTCCACTTCCGGGTCCACCAAGCCGGTGGGGCGCACCAATTGCTCCACCACTTGGCCGGCATGGTCTTTTTCCCACTGACCGGGTGTTGCCGAGACAAAGATGGCCTGGCGCATCCGGCGCTCAAACTCCTCAAATTTGAGCGGCCGGTTGTCCAAAGCGCTGGGCAGTCGAAAGCCGTATTCCACCAGCGTGGTTTTGCGCGAACGGTCGCCGTTGTACATGCCGCCAAACTGGCCGATCAGCACGTGGCTTTCGTCCAGAAACATGATCGCGTCTTTAGGCAAATAGTCGGTCAGGGTGGCCGGTGGCTCGCCCGGCGCAGCGCCGCTGAGGTGGCGTGTGTAATTTTCAATACCCTTGCAATGCCCGACTTCGCTGAGCATTTCCAGATCAAAGCGGGTGCGCTGCTCAATGCGCTGCGCCTCCACCAGTTTGCCCTGGCTGACAAAGTCCTTCACCCGATCGACCAGTTCGACCTTGATGGTCTCAACGGCTGCCACTACCTGTTCGCGAGGTGTCACGTAATGGCTGCTGGGATAGACGGTAAAGCGCGGAATTTTCTGCCGGATGCGCCCGGTCAGTGGATCGAAAAGCTGCAACGATTCAATCTCGTCATCAAACAACTCTATGCGAACCGCCATCTCGCTGTGCTCGGCCGGAAACACA
>JANXLW010000483.1 GCA_025354965.1 Betaproteobacteria bacterium | reverse complement strand
GTTGTAGCGTGACAGGCCTTCCGGGTTGTAGCGTTTGTGAACCCGCACTTCAAAAGATGGGGCCGGAGTTTGCAGGGCTCGCAGTGGTCCCGTCAAATCATGATGCAAGGCCTGCGTTGCGACCACATTGAGTGCGGCAATGGCATTGCCCGATGCGGACGGGTCGGTGGCATCGACCGAGACCAGGATGGCAGGGCGTTCGCCGCGAATCAGATTTTTTGAAAAGTTGGGCGGTATGACAACCAGAAACTGGGCCTGACCGCTTTCAATCAGCGCTTCACCCTCGTCTTCTCGCGTTCCACTATGGACAATGCGAAAGTAGCCGGTGTTTTGCAGCGCGGCGACAAAGCTGCGCGCCATTGGGCTGTTGTCGCTGCTGACCATGGCCGTCGGCAACCCTTTTGGGTCGGTATTGATGGCATAACCGAACAAGACCAGTTGCAGGATCGGAATACCCACCGCCATGGCAAAGGTAAGCCGGTCGCGCATCATCTGCTGGAATTCCTTGATGAAGACGGCCAGCATGCGGCGCCAGGAAAATCGCCTCATGCGTTCTCCTTGCGCGTGTCGCCGCCGATTGAAAAATTGTCTTGGACAGTTGCCATCAGGCTGATGAACACATCCTCCAGCTTTGCTGGTGCAGGCGTGATACGCAGCGCGGTCTTCTGACGTACACCAGCCAGTGCCCGCTCGACCATCTCAGCGTCTTGCCCGGCCACATGCACGGCATTGCCAAATGCAGCGACACTCAAGACACCCGGTGCTGACTTCAACGGTGCCAACAAGGTTTGTACGCCATCGCCTTGAATCGACCAAACCTTGAGCTTGGCGTTGTCGATGATGTCACGCTCGGTGCCGTGCGCCAGAATTTTCCCGTAAGCGATGTAGACCAATTCATGGCAGCGCTCGGCCTCGTCCATGTAATGCGTCGACACCAATACCGTGATGCCTTGGCTTGCCAAGTCGTGAATCTGGTCCCAAAAATCACGCCGCGCCTTCGGATCGACACCGGCCGTCGGCTCGTCGAGCAACAGCAGGCGCGGTTCATGGATCAGGCAAGCGGCCAGGGCCAGGCGCTGCTTCCAGCCACCTGACAGCGTGCCCGCCAACTGCTGCTGCCGCGCTGTGAGTCCAAGCCGCTCCAGTGCCAGATCGACTGCCGAGCGCCGATTTGGAAGTTCAAAAAGGCGTGCCACAAAATCGAGGTTCTCCCGGATCGAGAGGTCGTCGTAAAGGCCAAATTTTTGCGTCATGTAGCCGACCTGACGCTTGATCGCACTCGCTTCACGGATGATGTCCAGGCCAAGGCACTTGCCACTGCCGGCGTCTGGTGTGAGCAAGCCGCACAGCATGCGGATGGTAGTCGTCTTGCCACTGCCATTGGGGCCCAGAAAGCCGCAAATCCGCCCAACTCCGACTTGCAGTTGCAAGTGATCGACAACCGCGCGACCGGCGTAGTTTTTGGTCAGATCATGCACGTCAATCGCCAACGCAACCCCCACGCTTGTCGCTGCGGGTGCCGCGCTGCTCACTGCGGGGGCGTCCGCTTGCCTTGGGCGGCCCGGCGCGGCACTCATGGCTTGGTTACAGCCGTAGCGGGGCGCACATCCAGCGGCTGACCGGGATGCAAGTGTGCGGTGGCTGGTACGTCCGGTAGTGCTTCGACCATGAACACCAGCTTGGATCGCTGTGCATTGGAGTAGATCACCGGCGGTGTGTATTCCGCCTGCGTCGCGATGCGGGTAATGTGGGCGGCAACGGGCGCCGGGCAACCATCGCAAACCAGCTCCACCTTCTGGCCCGTTGCCACCTTGGCGAGTTCCGCCTGCGGAACAAAGAAGCGGGCTTTGACATTTTGCGATGGCAGCAGGGACAGCACCGCCTGCCCGGCTGGAACAAATTCTCCGGCGCGAAAAAATACATCAGAAACCAGCGCATCAAGCGGCGCTGCTTGCTGCTTTTGTCGTTCTCGCCATTTGCTTTGGCGCAACACATCATTGGCCGCAGTCGCGCTCGCCTGTAACGCCATGCGTTCGTCAACCCGTGCCGGCAAGCGGGCGACGCGCAACGCGGCTGCCAGTTCTGCCACGTGGGCCTGCGCCTGGTTGGCGGCCGTGGTAGCGTCGTCGAGCCGCGACTTCGAGATGAAACCTTGCACCACCAATTGTTGCTGACGCGCAAGCTCACTTCGAGTCCATGCAGCGTTGGCCTGCGCTTGCGCAAGCTGTGCTTCGGTGACGGCAATTTCTTCGCTGCGGCGCCCCTTGTCAGTGTTGGCGGCTTGCGCCCGTGCACTGGCCAGGCGTGCCGCAGCTTCGTCGCTGGCGGCGCGCTCGACTTCGGCATCCAGCGTAAACAGCAACGCATTTTTGGTGACGTTTTGCCCGGCTTGCACGGCTATCGAATCCAGCCTGCCTGCCAAAGGCGAAGCGACGTAAACGAAATCGCCTTCAGCATAGCCGGACCAGGCCGATGCGCTGGGCTCGGAGCAAGCGACCAACATCAGCAGCAATGGGACCATCAGCAGCCCGCGCCAGACTGATGACAACTGAACACACATGGTGAAGTTCCTCTATTCGCTAGGGCCGGGTTCACGTCCTGCATTGACGCTCCGGCACCGGTCAAGGATACTTCAGGTGCTGCGCGTAAATACACCTATCGTGAAGACTTGTTACCTTTCCCCCATGAACAACCCTGTTAGCTCCTGGCTTCCTACTGCCATCGCCCTGATTGAAGCCGACTACCAGCGCAGTGCCGACACCCACCTCATTCCGCTGCCCTTGCCCGGCTTTGCCAAACTGGGTATTGACTTGTATTTAAAGGACGAATCCACCCATCCCACCGGCAGCCTGAAACACCGGTTGGCGCGTTCACTCTTTCTATATGCACTGTGCAACGGCTGGCTGCATGAAGGCTCCACTGTGGTCGAAGCATCGAGTGGCTCCACGGCGGTGAGCGAAGCCTATTTTGCGCGGCTGGTAGGTTTGCCCTTTCTTGCCGTCATGCCACGCGGCACCTCGCCCGAGAAAATCGCGCAAATTGAGTTCTACGGCGGACGCTGCCACCTGTGCGAAAGCGCTGCGCAGGTTCACTCTCTGGCGGTCGCACTGGCGCGGCAAACGGGCGGCCACTTCATGGACCAGTTCACCTTTGCCGAGCGCGCCACCGACTGGCGCGGCAACAACAACATTGCTGAAAGCATGTATACGCAAATGGCGCGTGAACGCCATCCGATTCCACGCTGGATCGTGGTTGGTGCCGGCACCGGCGGCACCAGCGCCACCATTGGCCGCTATGTGCGCTATCAACGTCACGCCACGCAACTTTGTGTGCCCGATCCGAAAGGCTCGGTGTTTGGCGAATACCACCGCACAGGCGATGCCGGTTTGACTGGCCCGGGTTCAAACATTGAAGGAATTGGTCGGCCACGGGTTGAGGCCAGTTTTATCCGCAGTCTGGTCGACCGCATGCTGGAAGTAGATGACCTGGATTCGGTCGCCGCCATGCGTGTGCTGTCCGAGTTGCTGGGCCGCCGGGTAGGGCCGTCCACCGGCACCAACTTCATCGGCATGCTGAGCCTGGCCTGCGAGATGCGAGAGCAGGGCCAGCAGGGCTCCATCCTGTCGCTGCTGTGCGATGCCGGTGAGCGCTATTTGCCAAGTTACCATGATGCCGCCTGGGTGGAATGCAATTTCGGCGACTGCGCGCCAGCCCTGCAGCGCATCAACGTGCAACTGGCCTGAAATGTGATCCTGGCGCCTGACCTGCCCGATATCTCGCGACGACAACTGCTGGTGGTTGGCCTGACCGCACCACTTTTGCCGTCAAGCGCACAAACACCAGTGCACCGCGAGTTGCAGTTTGTTCGCGACCTGGGCAGCCACCCGGATTTTTCGATTGAGTGGTGGTACCTCACCGGTCGCTTGTTGGCAGGTCAGCGCGAGTTCGGTTTTCAGTTGACGTTTTTTCGCTCGCGGGTACCGGCCACGCAGGGTATGACATCAGCCTTTGCTGCCAAGCAGTTGATCTTTGCCCATGCCGCAGTAACCGATGTGGCAGACAAAAAACTGTGGCACGACCAGCGTATTGCGCGCGCTGGTTTTGGTGTCGCGCAGGCCAGCGAGATAAACACCGCGGTGACCCTGCGCGACTGGTCGCTGAAGCACGATGGCGGGCAATACCAGGCCATTGCAACAGGCAGCGGTTTTCAATTCGATCTGACTTTGCGTGAGACCCAGCCGCTGCTTCTGCAAGGAGAGCGTGGTCTGTCACGCAAAGGGCCTGATGCCCAGCAAACCAGCTTCTACTACAGTTTGCCGCAGCTTCAGGTTA
>JANXLW010000442.1 GCA_025354965.1 Betaproteobacteria bacterium | reverse complement strand
TGAAAACAGGGCGTGCAACGCAACAACGATGAGCAAGCCCTGGAGCCGCCTGGCGTGGTCGCGCGGCTCGAAGCGAAAATCCATGCTGATCGTATTCACTGCGCGGAATGCTCCCCGGCGAGCGCCAATTCGGCAATGTTGGTTTGCAGCATGTTCCCTTTCCTGTGGCGTGTGGCGTTGGTAGCATTACGTCAATCCACACTGATGCATTACTCGCCGGAGATGTTCTCGCACCGGCACCAACATGCAGCTAATTTAATTGGAAAAAATGACAGTTTGACGACACAGCGGTGACGCGAGGGCACCGGCTTGCCGTGGTGCCCTGAAACCTGCGGCGCTAACTCTGTTGCCCGGCCGCGAGGCCACGCAAAAACTCCGCAAGCCCGCGATCGACTTCAAGCTCGGCAACCAGCATGGCGGCCTGCATAAGATCGCGACTGATACCGATGCTCGCCTGCAGGCTGCCGGCCTGGCGCTGCCAGCGCTGCGCACGCTTCTTTGGCAACTGGCTGTGCAAGGCCTCGACGCCATAGCGCATTTTTTTGGCCAGGATGCGAATGCGGTGTTGCTGCTCGGGACTGCAGTCTTGTGCGCAGGCTGATTCGAGCTGCTCATGCAAACGCTCAATCCGGCGCCTGACCCAGTGACGAAGCGATACTTTTGAATCTGGCTTTGCAGAGCTGGTGACACTCGACTCCGCCAGGCCTTCCAGCCATTGGCTGGTGGCCAGCAAACCGGCGCCCACCGCCGGCTCTTGCAGCGCATAGCGAACGGTCCGGCGCTGGATCTCGGTTGCCTGTGCCAGGCTCAGCGTCATGGCTTGCCAGGACCGTTCCCGTTGGGGATCGCCCGCTGTGTAAGCGTCGGCAACAGGCGGCAGTGTGACCATGCCGGCGACGTCAAGGTCGCGCAATCGTCCCAGACAGGTCAGAAGTGGTTGCAGTGCCTCCCATTGCGGCATGGTGTCGATTCCCAGAACGGGTCTGAAAAGCCGCCTGGCACTTTTGAAACGCCGCCAGCCGACGCGGGCCTGATGCACCAGTTCTGGGTCGTCGGAACTGCGCAGCGCATTCAGATTGGTCGTGAACTGGTAAAACATCTCGGATAGCACGCGCTGTGCTGTCAGTGTCAATGACAAATCAGACCCAAGCGGCACAGGCTGAGCGTGCAATGGGGCATCCTCACTTCCTTGCGCCAGGGTGTAGCCGCGCTCAGCCTTGCTCACGTTGACCGGCAGCACGGCGATGGATTGTGCGATCTCCTGGGCGAGGTCGAATAGCGCCGCTGGACGACCCGCCTTGAGTTCCAGCTCCAACTCGCAAATGGGGCTGCTGCTGGCACCGGCGACGATTTGTCCGATATCCAGCGCCACCTCGATGACGCTGGCGTCGCGCCTGCGAACCAACCAGAGCTTTCGTTCAAAAGTCGTCACAAACACAGGTGCCAAGGTGGAAAACACGGTGCCATCAGGATCGATGCCTGACCACGGTGTATCTTTCAGCGCTTTGCGCGACAACACTTCACCGGAAACGGGAATTTCCCATTCGCCTCGCTGGCTCAATGCGGAGTTGCTGCGACCACCCGCTTTGAGAGTCTGTAACCAGCTTGGTGTGGCGTCGCTGCCGATACGCCGCAGCCGCAAGGCGATGCCTTGTTGACGCAGGAGCTGTTCGGGTGTGTCGTAGTAAATGTTGTGCAGATGCAGCTGTGTAGCTATGCGGCGCGCCAATGCGGGCGTGCGGGCTAGTCGCCTGGCCAGGCTAGAGGGATCAGATGTTGGCAGTGCCAGTTTGAGTTCAATTTCCTGCGGCCGAGGCACTCGAGGATCTGCCTTCATGGACTTTGACCGCATCGGATTCACGGCGGGGTCATTGCGCTGCCGGACGGGTGACCTCTATTTGAACCAGTACCTTTTATGAACTCAGGGTAGGTGACGGACCACTTGGGTTGGTCGGCCTCAGTGACCGCAAGCAGCTCGAGTTCACGTTTCAATTGCAGGACCAAAGGATCATCTGCGCCATAGCGGAGTTGCAGTTTCATGCAAAGTCTTTTCATGTTTCCCAGATGTCTTGACATGTAAATTTCCTCAATGAATGTGTCAGTATCGGTGCTGGATTGGTGTTTGCGAGCATCAAAATATCAAACGTGTTTGACATGGAACAAGTTCCAGTTGATTGAAATAACCTCGATCGCGCGGCACCTTCAGGACGCGTAATCCAGCACTGCGAAGAAATGGCATAAGGTACCCATGGCGACAAAACCATGCCAAATGGCATGCGCGTAACGCAGCCTGGAATCCAGTACAAAAAATATAACGCCGGTGGTATAGGCGAGGCCGCCAGCCACCAGCAACTCAATGCCGGGCAAAGGTACTTTCTGGATCAGCGGTACGGCGGCAATCAGTACCAGCCAACCCATCACCAGATACAAACCGGTGGAGAGCCAGGGATGCGACAGTCGGCCGAAGGTCTTCAGAGTGACGCCAACGGCCGCCAGCGACCACACCAGCCCAAATAAAGTCCAGCCCCAGGAACCGGCCAGCGCACCCAGTGCGAACGGTGTGTAGCTACCGGCAATAAAAAGATAGATCGCGCCATGGTCGAGCTTCAGGAAAACACGTTTGGCACGGCCTGCCGGCAAGGCGTGGTACAGCGTTGAGGTGAGATACAACAACACCATCGTCAGTGCAAATACGATGGCGCCAATGAGGCTGGCAGCATTTCGGTGGCGTGCCACGCTGATCAACAGTGGCGCCACCCCGATGGCGGCCAGCAACGCGACGCCATGACTCACACAGTTGGCGAGTTCTTCACTCCGGCTTTGAATACGTTCGGTCACGGTTAAGGCAAATGCATGTAACAACTAAATAGTACAACAGCGTAATCCGGACGTCTGCAATAACCTGAGCAGCTTCGCTGGAATTTTTTCTCATACCCGAAACCAGTGCGCTGTTGGAATCATTCGGCCCGGCACTTCGAAGCATTCGCAGTTGCAGGCGCTTCGGTCCCGGCTCACCCGTGATGTCGTCAGAGCGGCAACGCATAGCAACTGCAATCCGTATTCTGCCGGCATCCAGTTTCAATTTTGTGACAAACACTTTGGCCTGTGGCACAAGGTATCATTGGGCACCGCGAGACGATTGTTTGGAGCAGTTGTCAATGTGATTTGGCAAAGGGGTGTCTTATTTTTTGGAGAGATCGTCGTATGCATGCCATCAAAGAAGCTCGTAAGCTGATTGAGAAAAATCCAGCGGACCCGTCCGCACAAACACTGTCGAGGCTGGTGCTGGCCCTGGAGTCCGAGGCAAACTTCCCGATCGCTCATATTTACCAGCTCAATTTCGAAAGTTTTGCGTTGGCGTTGAAGATTCTTGAAGAGTGGCGGCTTGACCGATATTCTTCCGGGAAAGTCCGTTTGTTCGACCTTTCATTGCAAATGGCGGAGTTGCATCCCCGTCCCTAGAAATTGCAATCCCTGCCAATGCGGTGGGTAAATGATGGCTTGGGAAAATATTGTCCTTCGGTCCAGCTTTTTGGGGCAGTGAAACTGACGCTTTGCGGGGTTTATCCATGGGGGCATGAAGTGTCCAGTTACCGCCCTCGCACTAACATAATCGTCACAAATTTTTCACATATTCCACTTAGACTTTGCCCCTTGATTCATTAACGGACCATCGTCATGCGTTTTAAGACTTCTTTCCTAAGCGTGGCATTGTGTGCCGCCACGTTTTCGGCGACCTGTGGCGCCCAGACCATCTTTCCCCTGACCCGCGCCGATATCATGGCAGGTTCGCATTTCGACTTCAAAGTTGAGTTTGCTGGCGTGGTGGATGCGGCTCAGGTCAAGGTCACGATCAATGGGCAGGATTACGCCAAAATTCTGGGTAAATCGGCGGAGCTGATTGCCAGGGAAGACGGCAAAGAAGTCTCCAGCTTGCTGCTGCGGGATGCAAGTATCGGCAAGCCCGGCAACTACACCGTGACGGCGGGCGATGGCAGGACCAGTTCGTCAGTCACCTGGAGCGTTTACGCCACGCCCACCAAGCCTGTTGCCAGGAACGTGATCCTCTTTATTGGGGATGGTTTTTCCATCGGCCACCGCACTGCTGCGCGTATTCTGTCCAAAGGCATTGAGGGCGGCAAGTACACGCACAAGCTGGCCATGGACGATATGCCTTACATGGCGCTGCTCTCAACGCAGGGCACTGATTCGATCATCACCGACTCTGCCAACGCCGCCCATGCCTACACCACCGGACACAAATCCTGCGTTAACGCGTTAGGTGTCTATTGCTCGCGCGCTGCAAGCACGCTGGATCATCCCAAGGTTGAAACCATCACTTCGATTGCCAAACGCCGTGGCATGGCCGTGGGCACTGTCACCAATTCCGAAATCGAAGACGCAACCCCCGCTGCCATGGTGGCACACACCCGGCGCCGCTCTGATTACAACGACATCGTGAAGATGTTTTACGACAGCAAAATCGACGTGATGATGGGTGGCGGCTCACCTAACTTCCTGCCCAAGTCAACCCCGGGCTCCAAGCGCAGCGACGACGTTGACTACATCGAGCGCTTCAAACTGGCTGACTACAAAATCGCCATCACCAAGTCTGAAATGATGGCAGCCGCCGATGACAGCAAGACCACCAAGTTGCTGGGTCTTTACAACACCGGCAACGTCGATGGCGCGCTGGATTTGAAGTTTCTGAAAAAGGGCTCGGTCGCCAAATTTCCGGACCAGCCGGATGTGACTGAAGAAATGAAAGCCGCTTTGAAAGTGTTGTCGCGCAACAAGAATGGCTTCGTGCTGATGGTGGAGAGTGCGCGCATCGACAAGTACTCGCATTCGCTGGATCCGGAGCGTGCCATTTATGATGCCATCATGCTGGATGACGCCGTCAAGCAGGCCAAGGACTGGGCCAAGGCCAACGGCAACAATACCTTGATTCTCGTAACCGCCGACCACTCGCACGCGGTCAGCGTGATTGGTACGGTGAATGATGATGAGCCCGGCACTGAGATGCGTGACAAAGTCGGCACTTACGCCGAAGCTGGCTTTCCCAACTACCCCGCACCTGATGCCCAGGGTTATCCGAACAAAGTCGACGTGTCACGCCGGCTGCGGCTGGTGTTTGGTGCCTACCCTGATCACTATGACACCTTCCGCCCCTTCATGGATGGTGAGTTTGTACCCACTATTCGCAATGCAGAAGGCGTCATGGTCGCCAACGAAAAGTACAAGGATTTGGCGGGCGCGGTGTTGCGACCCGGCAATCTGCCCAACAAGGGTGGTCGCGGCGCCAACAGCGGGGTCCATTCGGGCGATGACGTGGTGCTGACTGCCGTCGGTCCAGGTGCTAATAAGGTGCATGGTCAGTTGGAAAACACCGATCTCTTCAGAATCATGGCAGAAGCGCTGGCGCTGGCACCACAGGTCAAATCAGTGCCGGCCAAAACCAAGACAAAGTGATATCTCAAATTGATCCAAAGACCGACCCGTGGCCGCGTCGGTCTTTTTTACTTTTGCCGCTGCTTGGTTGGGCGGCGCAAGTGCTGGCCGCCGACAACATCAGTCTGGACAGCCGCTTGACTTTTGAATCACTTTACAAATCGGTCGGTGTGCTGGGTATCCAGTACTCGGACCAAGCCAAAGCGCTCAAAGGCAAGGAAGTCCGGATGCGTGGCTATATGGCGCCGCCGCTCAAACCCGAGAGCACGTTTTTCGTGCTGACGCGCGAGCCGGTGTCGGTCTGCCCTTTTTGTGCGTCCGATGCGCAGTGGCCGGTGGACATCGTCGTCATTTATCTCAAAGGCACACTGGCGCCGGTTAATTTTTCGCAACGTATCGAGGTCAGGGGCACGCTGGAGATGGGCTCCTGGATTGATCCGCACACCGGCTTCGTGAGCCAGGTGCGTATCGTCGATGCCGAGGTGCACAAGCCGTGAACAATGCGGGAACCCTGGACTTGCGCGATCTGGTGTTGCGCTTTGCCGGGCAAGAGCAGGCGTTGTTGACAATACCTTCATTGAAGATCGCGCCGGGCAGCAGTCTGGGAGTGCGGGGTGTCTCGGGCGCTGGCAAGACAACGCTGCTTCACTGCCTGGCCGGCATCGCAAGACCGACCAGTGGTCATCTCTTGTGGGCTGAAACCGATATTTGTGGCCTGCAGCCGGACGCACTGGACCGGTGGCGTCACCAGCATCTGGGTCTGATTTTCCAGGACTTTCATTTGATTGACGGGCTCTCGGTGCTGGACAACGTTTTGCTTCCAGCCTACTTTGATCGCTGGCAGCCTGCTGCCGTGGTAGTTGAGCGGGCGCGCGATTTGCTGGCCGCAGTGGGTATGGAGACTTTTGATCGCTCAGCCGCGGTCTTGTCACGCGGTGAGCGGCAACGTGTCGCTTTTGCCAGGGCATTGTTGTTGCATCCCGATATCCTGATGGCCGATGAACCCACCGCCAGCCTGGACCCGGAGCATCGCAGTCAGTTGGGTGAGTTGCTGGTCTCGATGGCTCGATCGCAAGGGGCCACGCTCATTGTCATTTCCCACGAAGCTGAACTATTGATGCGGCTGGATCGTTGTGTGACCTTGCAACAGGGACATTTGAGCGAGGATGCGTTGCCGCGCCCGGTAGGCGGGGCAGGCGTGGCGCTCACGCCATAGCACCGGTACAAGCTTCATGCTGCCCTTCAATCCCTTTCCGATGGTCCGAGCCGACCTGCGTCGCAATCGCTTGCTGGTGTGGGCGACGACGCTGCTGGTTGCCATTTCGGTCGCCACCGGCGTCGCTGTCATTTCCCAGGAGCGGGCGCTGCGCCAGGGTAGCGCGCTGGCGGCAGATGATTTTGATCTGCTGGTTGGGGCGCCTGGCAGTACAACTCAGTTGGTGTTGACTTCGGTCTACCTGCGGGCGCAAGCCATCCCCCTGCTGGATGGTGACGTGCTGGTCCAGGCCAGTGAGGCCGCAGGCGTGAAGTATGCGGCACCGATTGCTTTTGGGGACAACTGGCAAGGGCATCCGATCATAGGAACGATTGCCGATTTCGCCAATCGGGGAGGCAATTTTGTGCCCACACAAGGGCGTGTTTTCCAGCGGCGAGGCGAAGCCGTGGTAGGTGCGGGCGTCCCGCTTGCCATTGGCGCAGCCGTGAGCCCGTCACATGGCCTGCATCACGCTGAGGAACCCGACGACGATAGCAAGCAGCCAGACAGTGCCCACCGCGCGGTTCACTACACGGTTGTCGGGCGCTTATCCGCACGTCACAATATCTGGGATTCGGCGATTCTGGTTCCGGTGGAAGATGTGTGGCGCGTTCATGGCCTGGCGTCCGGGCACGATGACATTGATGGTGAGCACATTGGACCACCCTGGAACCTAAAGCAACTGCCGGGCGTGCCGGCCATTGCCATCAAACCCGATTCCATTTCTGCCGCCTACGGCCTGCGGGGACAGTTTCGTACCCTGCGCAGCGTGGCCGTGTTTCCGGCTGAAGTCCTCAATGATTTGTACCTGACGCTGGGCAACGTGCGTGATCTGATGTCGCTGCTCGCCATCATGACCCAGGTGCTGGTGGTGGCGGCTGTGTTGATGGCTCTGTTGGTCGGCTTTCTGGCACGCAGGCGCCAGTTTGCGGTATTGCGCGCGATGGGTGCGAGCCGCTACTACGTGTTTAGCGTGGTCTGGATCGAAGTCGTGTTGCTGATACTGGGCGGCGCGGCACTGGGTGCGCTATTGGGTTGGGGTACATCCACTGCGCTGTCGTATTGGATGCAGTCGCAAATCGGTTTTGCGGTTCCGGTTCGACCAGGGGCTGCCGAGGGCCTCCTGGTCGGTGGGTTGGTTGCGGCCGGTGCCATCATCGGCATTTTGCCGGCCTGGCTGGCATTCAGACGACCGGTCGCTGAAGGACTGCAGTCTGGCTAACCGGCGAACGCCGCGCCACAACCCCGGTTAGACCATGCTGGGGCGCCCGGTCTTGATGGTGGGTACAGCCTTCAATGCAGCCACAAATGCGGCGTCTGACATGGCGGCCAGGGCTTTCACGCCAGCGCGAATCAGTTCGCTTTTTTTGGCGGCGTTGCCCAGTTTGCCGGCGCGCAGTTTGAGTTCCTCGAGCACCATGTATTCGGCCTTGGGTATGGTGAAACTGTCGCGCACCAGTTTTGGCTTCTTTGCCTTGACTTCCTTCGGAGCTTTTGGTTTGATGACCGGTTTAGCCATTGGCTTGATCGCAGTTTTGACAGATGTTTTGACGACGGCCTTGATGGGGGCTTTGGCGACGGAAGCAGACTTTATTGAAATAGGCCTCAGTTTAGGTTTGCTTGCAGGTTTTCCCAAAGTCGCCGGGGTGGCACGGGTTGAGATTTTCTTTTCGGTTGCAGTCATAAGGAGTTACCTTTAATTAAACGAGGTATACAGTTTATACCGTATATCCGAAATTAACTAAATGGGATCAGATTGCCGATACTCGACGCCAGCGATTTCAACAGCCGTTAAGGGTCAGCGACCACGGTGTTTTTTGCCATGCCAACACTTCTTCGCGCAGCAAGTGGGCTGATTGCGGGAAGGACTGCGCCCATCCAGGACGACAACTGACGGCAAAGCTGTAGCTGTCGTCCGTCTTGCGTGCCACAGCAACGCCATTCAGATCCGGGTCGCGCCGGGCGTGGCACAAGATGACTGCCAGGCGCAGGCACAGCAACTGCTGCACGAATTTCTCGTCCTCAAAGTCGGCCTCCAGCTTGCGCAGCTTTCCCCGGTGTCCCAGCACCAGTTGGCTGAGTTTGTGCAGTTCTGACAGAGCGAAGCCCATCGCATCTGAGTTGTCCAAAATGTAGGCGCCGTGCTTATGGTAGTCACTGTGCGAGATCTGGCTGCCAATTTCATGCAGCAAGGCGGCCCAGTTGAGCTTTCGACTGAGCCGGTCATCACTTGTATTGGATGTCGGTTTTCGAAGACCTGACAGGTTGGTTTGAAGCTGCGCAAACAAATGCAGAGCAACCTTTCCGACGCGCTGGCCATGAACCAGGTCGGTTCCGAATTTCGCCGCCAGTCGTTGCACAGACTTGGAGCGTACATCGGTGTCTTCCGATGTGTGGCCGATCTGGTCGAACAGAAGCCCGTGGCGCAAGCCGCCGCTTGCGAGTTGCATTTGTTCGATTTGCAAAAGGTCAAAGAGGGCCCGCAAGATGCTTAGACCGCCGCCGATGATGGTGCGTCGGTCCTCTTTCAGGCCAGGCAGACGAATTCGATCGACACTCTGCGCGCCGATCAGCTTGTCTTGTAGCCAGTCCAGGCCTTCGCGCGTGACCGTGTCAGCGGGCCAGCCGGCAGCGAGCAGCACGTCACCTACAGCACCCACCGTCCCAGCCGAGCCATACGCCACGTCCCAGTCGGTGCGCCGGTAGGCGTTGAGGGCATCGTCCAGCAACGCTTTGGCGGCGATTTCGGCCATCTGAAAGGCGTGCCGTGAAAACTGATGGTCCGGAAAGTAGCGCGTTGACCATGCGATGCTGCCGACGCGGTAGGACTCCATCAACCTGGGCTTCAATCCCTGCCCCAAAATAAGCTCGGTAGAGCGTCCGCCAATATCGACCACCAGTCGGCGTTCGTTGCCATGCGCAAGCGCGTGAGCGACACCCAGGTAAATCAGCCGCGCTTCCTCCCGGCCCGAGATCACGTCAATCGGGAAACCCAGCACGGCATTCGCCTGCAGCAGAAATTCGTCGCGGTTGCGCGCTTCACGCAAGGTCTGGGTGGCGACGGCGCGCACATTGGCCCTGTTGAATCCGGCCAGACGTTCGCCAAAACGCGCCAGACAATCCCAACCAAGCTGCATCGCCTGCGCCGTCAAATTGCGCTCGACATCGAGCCCGTTACCCTGTCGAACGGTTTCCTTCAAATATTCGGTGCGGTAAAACTGACCGTGTTCTATATGTCCGATTTCAAGGCGAAAGCTATTCGACCCCAAATCTACAGCCGCCAGTCGTGTTCCATCTTGCATCAGCAATTTTTCCTGTTTCTCGGCACCCAGCATAGCATTCGGGCGCCACTGCCATGGCAAAGTTGCTGGGTCAACCGATCAGGCGGCCGCGCCCACTGGCATCATGGTTTGCAGGTTGACTTCGGCCATGGCAATGCCATGCAGGTCATTATTTTTTGTGCGGCGGAATCAGTACGCTGTCGATGATGTGAACGACACCGTTGGTCGCCTGAACATCGGCGGTCTGGACCACTGCGTCTTCAACGGTGACAAATTCGCCGGCCTTGGAGAGTGCCACGGACGCGCCATTCAAAGTTTTCACAGAACTGTTCTTGACACTGGCCGCCGTCAATTTGTCTGCAATGACATGAAAAGTCAGAACATCCTTGAGCTTCTCGGGGTGCTTTGCCAGGTCGTCCATGGTCTTGGCCGGCACCATTTTAAAAGCCTCGTTGGTGGGAGCAAAGACCGTGAAGGGGCCGCCAGTTTGAAGCGAGGAACCCAGACCAGACTGGACCAGCAATCCGCTCAGCGTGCTCAGTGACGGGTTTTTGGCGATCGTGTCAGAGACTGAAACGGGGGCGGGAATAGAGGCGCAGCCAGCCAAGGCAAGGGCAACGAAGGCAACGCTTAATACTCGGCGAGTGAACATGAAAAGTACTCCTGATTTGTGAAGCGTCTAGCGTAATGTGATGATGTGACATCTTTGTGACGGTTCGATGACTTTCGACACGCTGTGCCGGGATGGAACGGCCACGGGCTGCAGTTTTCAGAAAACGTCTGGCACCAGAATTTCTTGCGGTACTGGCCGGCGGACATAGTCAGCATGATGTTCGCGCGGCGGCAAGACAACCGGCTGGTGCTCAATTTCCCCGTAGGGAATCTGACCCAGTAGGTGATGGATGCAGTTGAGCCTGGCCTTTTTCTTATCTACGGCCTGAACAACCCACCAGGGCGCTTCTGCGATGTGAGTGCGTTCCAGCATGATTTCTTTTGCTTTTGTGTACTCTTCCCAGCGGCGCCGCGACTCCATGTCCATGGGGCTCAATTTCCATTGTTTGAGAGGGTCATGTATGCGACCCATAAAGCGCAGGTGCTGTTCCTCATCGGAGATCGAGAACCAGTATTTGATGAGTTGAATGCCCGAGCGCACCAGCATTTTTTCGAACTCGGGGACCGACCGAAAAAATTCCTCGTACTGTTCGTCTGAGCAAAAGCCCATGACTCTTTCGACGCCGGCACGGTTGTACCAGCTGCGGTCAAAAAGGACAATTTCTCCGGCGCCCGGCAAGTGCGCTACATAGCGTTGGAAGTACCACTGGGTCTGTTCCCGCACGTTGGGGGCTGGCAGTGCCGCTACCCGGCAGACTCGCGGATTGAGGCGTTGCGTGATGCGTTTGATAACGCCACCTTTGCCGGCCGCGTCGCGGCCTTCAAACAGGATCACCACTTTGTGTCCGGTCTTGACAACCCAGTCCTGCAATTTGACGAGCTCCGCCTGCATCCGGAACAGTTCCCGAAAGTAGCGGCGACGGCTCTCCTTGTATTGCACCGAGGAGGTGTCCAGCGAAGTATCGGCCAGCTCGTCCAGATTGCGATCTTCGAGCTCCAACTCAAACTCTTCGTCGTAGCCGTCAACCAGATCGCGCCTTATGCGCTGGACCAATTCATCATCCTGTGGGATCAAGCCGGGCTCCTGAGTGAAATTGCATGCAGAACGAACATAATAAGTATTTTTTGTGACGGTTGCGTGACAGTATCTGCGCAAAGAGTGCATTTTGCATTTCGACCGATTCAGGTCGCAGCCAAAAATGTCACATCACTGTCACATAAGCTACTTATATTCGTTTCATTGGCCCAAAAGTCATTTTCATTCAACTCAAAAGGTATTTCAATGAAAACCAGTTTTAAAGTTTCGTTCATCAGCCTGGCTGGCGCCATTGCCATGTCCTGCGCCAATCTTGCCGGCGCACAGGAAATTACCGGTGCAGGGGCCAGCTTTCCCGCGCCAGTCTATTCAAAATGGGCGGCTGACTACAACAAGGCGACTGGGGTCAAAATCAATTACCAATCGGTTGGCTCCGGTGCCGGTATCAAGCAAATCGACTCCAAAACCGTTGATTTCGGTGCCTCAGATATGCCGCAAACCGACGAAGTTCTCAAGTCCAAAGGCCAGTTTCAGTTTCCGACCGTGATCGGTGGCACCGTGCCGGTAATCAATGTCAAAGGTATTGCACCAGGACAAATGAAACTGGACGGCCAACTGCTGGGTGACATCTATCTCGGCAAAATCACCCGCTGGAACGACCCCGCCATCAAAGCTTTGAACCCGACACTGGCATTGCCGGATGCTGCCATTGCACCGGTGCGCCGTGCCGACGGCTCCGGTACCACCTTCAATTTCACAAATTACCTAAGCCGTGTTCATCCCGAGTGGAAGACCAAAGTGGGTGAGGGCACGGCTGTCAACTGGCCACTGGGCGCGGGTGGCAAGGGCAATGAAGGGGTGGCTGCCTTTGTCAGTCGTTTGCCGAATTCGATTGGCTATGTTGAATACTCCTACGCCAAGCAAAACAAGATGAGCTACACGCTGATGAAGAACAGGGATGGCGTATTCGTGACGCCCAACGAAGAGTCTTTCAAAGCGGCTGCCGCCGGCGCCAACTGGAGCCA
>JANXLW010000441.1 GCA_025354965.1 Betaproteobacteria bacterium | reverse complement strand
AAAGGGCGTTTACTGTACTTTAGTAAACGCCCTTGGAACTAGTCTTGGTCGGTGTGAAAGGATTCGAACCTTCGACCCCTTGCACCCCATGCAAGTGCGCTACCAGGCTGCGCCACACACCGGTCAAGGGTGTAATTATAGCCCGTAGAATTTCTAAACGTCAGTGGGCAAGTGAGAGCAGGTTACGGATTTCGAACAACTCGCGTCGCACCAACATCAAACGGTCAAAAGCATGTTTGTCGGACGTATCGCGATGATCACTTTCAAAATCATTTAAATCAGAATCGCTGATTTCAATGACTTCGACACCATCCAGTAGCACCTCGCCATTGCGTTTTTTATCGCGCTCGGCTTGCAAAATTTCCTGCATTTTGTTACGCGCGCCGCTAATGGTAAAACCCTGGTCGTAAAGCAAATCTCGAATACGACGAATCATCAGAACTTCGTGGTGCTGGTAGTAACGCCGATTGCCACGCCGCTTCATGGGCCGCAGTTGCGTGAATTCCTGCTCCCAATACCGTAGCACGTGGGGTTTAACACCACACAAATCGCCTACTTCACCGATGGTGAAGTAACGCTTGGCAGGTATGGGTGGGAGGGCTTTCTCCATTTAAATCAATACCCTAGGAGATAAAGCTTTGAGATTACTCTAAGTCACTGTGGTATGTAAAGCCGCAATTTCAAATGGAACATCAATTGATGAAAAAAGCCTACTTCAAATTGATCACAGCTACAGGTCCTCATCTTGGATTTGCTCTTTGAGTTTGTGACTGGCATGAAAAGTTACTACACGCCGTGCCTGAATTGGGATCGCCTCGCCGGTTCGGGGGTTGCGTCCCGGGCGCGGTGCCTTCGTCCGTATCTGAAAATTTCCGAAACCGGAGATTTTGACGTCATCCCCATCAACCAGGCTGTCAGTGACCAAGTTAAAAAATGCATCGATCATGTCTTTCGACTCGCGCTTGTTGAGTCCGATTTGCTCAAACAACAGATCCGCCAACTGTGCTTTGGTCAACGCAGCAGTCTCCAGAGTTTCAACCGAGATGTCCATTCAATCCTCTTTTCGCATTTGACCAGATGATAAAGGCTCAGGCACGACGACGGGCACCCAGTGCGCCCTCCACTGAAGTCAGCACGGCTTGCACGGCGGTGTCAATTTGATCTTCCGTCAAGGTTGCCTCTTCGCTGTTGAGTGTGAGTCGCACTGCCATGCTTTTCTCAAAGATTGTTGCCGCCGCAGTTTCCGGCCCTTTGGCTGCCATCGGTCGGTAAATGTCAAACAGATTCGCATCGCGCAACAGACCACCGGTGGGAGCAGACCAAACGGCGGCCATCAGTGCTGCTTGACTGACCTTCTCGTCGACCACTAAGGCAATGTCGCGCTCCACCGCCTGGTGCTTGGACACGGGCTTGAATACTGGTACGTCACGTTGCAGCACCGCATCAAGTTCTAACTCAAACATTACGGGAGCTTGTGCCAAACCGTATGCCTGTCGCCATTTAGGATGCAATTCCCCTATGAAGCCAATTGCAACTTCCTGCAGCAAAACACGAGCGCAGCGCCCAGGGTGCATGGCAGGATGTTCGGTCGCCACAAAAGTGAGTTTGCGGGGCGCCAACAATGCTTCCACGTCACCCTTGACGTCAAAAAAGTCGGCGTCTCTCTCTTTACTTCCCCACTGGAGCGTGTCCGCGCCACCGCTCACCATACCGGCAACGAGCATGGGCTGATAAAGGCCCTCAACGGTGGAGTCAGTATTTTTTACTGCAGCATCACTAAGAAAGACCCGTCCAAGTTCAAATACGCGTACCCGCTGGGCTTTGCGGTCCAGATTGAACTTCAAAACCTGAAGCAGTGAGCCCACTAAAGACGAACGCATAACACTCATCTGACTGGCTATCGGATTAAGAAGTTTGATGGGGTCAGGGTTGCCGCTGAGCTCATGCTCCCAGCGCTCGTCAACAAAACTGAAGTTAATGGTCTCCTGATATCCCAGCGCAGCCAGGGCATGGCGCACGGCAAATGGACTGCGCTTAGCCTCTGGACTAATTTTGGCCGTAATGGCTGCCAGTGGCGGCGTCTGCGGCAGCTTGTTGTAGCCCACCATGCGGACGACTTCTTCAATCAAGTCTTCTTCAATTTGCAAATCAAAACGGTATGCCGGCGGTGTCACAGTGATGACTCCATCACCTTGCATAACAGGTAGTTGCAGGCGTTTCAGGGCGTCAACACATTGCGCCTGTGTCAGTGGCATACCGATGACTTTGCTGGCACGTGCCACGCGCAACTTCACAGCAGTAGCAACGGGCACGTTTACTGACTGGTCATCGATCGCCCCACAGGCCGTCGCGGCTGTGCCACAAATATCAATGATCAATTGCGTGATGCGCTCGATGTGTTCGACGGTCTGGCTAGGGTCTACCCCACGCTCAAAACGGTGGCCGGCGTCAGTCGAGAAGTTGAAGCGACGTGAACGGCCAGCAATCGCCTTGGGCCACCAGAAGGCAGCCTCCAAATAAATGTGTTGCGTGGCGTCGGATACAGCAGTGGCGTCACCACCCATGATGCCAGCGAGTGACTCTACCTGTTGCCCGTCGGCAATCACTCCTACCTTCTCGTCCACGCTGACGGTACTGCCGTTGAGAAGCTTGAGTTGTTCCCCGGGTATGCCCCATCGCACGTCCAGACCACCGTGAATTTTGTCCAAGTCAAAAATGTGGGATGGGCGACCGTACTCGAACATCACATAGTTGGAGATGTCCACTAGTGCCGTGACACTGCGCTGACCGCAGCGCGCCAGGCGTTCCACCATCCAGTGCGGCGTGCGAGCCCGGGTGTTAAGGTGGCGCACAATTCTCCCGGAAAATCGCCCACACAGGTCAGGTGCAGTTACCTTCACCGTAAGCTTTTCTGGAATGTCAACGTGAACGGCGGGGAAAATGGGTTCCATCAGCGGCGAACCGGTCAGAGCTGCGATTTCACGCGCCACGCCAAATACGCTCAGACAATGAGCCAGATTGGGTGTCAGTTTCAGGGTGAACAAAGTGTCATCCAGATCCAAATGCTGGCGAATATCTCTTCCGACCGGCGCATCGTTGGCCAGTTCCAGCAGGCCTCCGTGGTCGTTCGACAGCTTTAACTCGCGAGCCGAGCACAGCATGCCCTGGCTTTCGATGCCACGCAACTGGCCGACCTTGATGAGGAAAGGTTGACCATCTTCACCGGGAGGTAACTCCGCACCCACAAGTGCAACTGGCACCTTGATGCCAACACGGGCATTCGGAGCGCCACACACAATGTGGAGCAACCCCGCGTGGCCAACATCCACCTTGCAGACATGCAGACGATCTGCATTGGGGTGCTGCACAGCTTCCTTGATTTCACCCACAACCACGTTGGTAAACGGTGGAGCAACGGGTCTCAGCTCCTCAACTTCAAGACCGGCCATGGTGAGCGTCTCGGCCAGTTGTTGTGTGGACAAAGGTGGGTTGCAAAATTCTCGCAACCAGGATTCAGGAAATTGCATAGTGTTGGGTCAGTTGGGAACAGGTTTGGACGTGTCGTGCGGCGCCCCGTCCGGCAAAGTCGGGTCAACCGGATGTTGTCATTGGAACTGGGACAAAAAGCGGATATCACCGTCAAAAAACAGCCGCAGATCATTCACGCCGTAGCGCAACATGGTGAGCCGATCCGGCCCCATGCCGAAGGCAAATCCAATGAACTTCTCGGGATCCAGCCCCATGTTGCGCACTACAGTAGGATGCACTTGCCCAGAACCCGCCACTTCCAGCCAGCGCCCGGCAAGCGGACCGCTCTGGAATTGAATATCGATTTCAGCACTCGGCTCGGTGAACGGAAAAAAACTTGGACGGAATCGCAGAACCAGATCAGCTGACTCAAAAAACGTCCGGCAGAAATCGGTAAAAACATACTTCAGATCCTTAAAACTGACGTTCTCACCAATCCACAATCCTTCGCATTGATGAAACATGGGGGAATGGGTGGCATCGCTGTCTACGCGGTATGTTCGCCCCGGCGCAATGACCCGAATCTCCGGCATGGACCCAGAAAAAAGGCCAGCACTTTGTTGTCCCTCGCTCATGGCCGCACGATGTTTTTTTACGTGCTGCACCGCATAGCGGATCTGCATGGGGCTTGTATGTGTACGCAGTAAATTGGGTGCTGTGGGCGAGCCACCCTCGACATAAAAGGTGTCGTGCATCGAACGCGCCGGGTGATCCTCGGGCGTGTTCAAAGCGGTAAAATTAAACCAGTCAGTCTCGATCTCGGGGCCTTGCGCCACCTCAAAACCCATCGAACCAAAGATCGCCTCAATTCGTTCCAATGTAATCGAAACCGGATGCAATCCACCTTGGCCACGCTGGCGTCCAGATAAAGTCACATCCAGTGCTTCGGCCCGTAGTTGTGTCTGTAGTTCGCTATCGGAAAGGGCCTGGCGGCGCTGGTTCAAGGCCACCTCAATGGCTTGCTTGGCCAGGTTGATAGCTGCGCCGCGAGTTTTCTTTTCGTCGACTGGCAATGCCACCAGCCCTTTCATCAGCTCGGTGACACGACCCGACTTGCCTAGAAACAACGCCTTTGCGTTTTCCAGGTCTGCCGGAGTGCTAGCCTGCTCAAAAGCTGCTTTGGCGTTGTCAACAACGATCTTCAACTCGTTCATAAATCCTCTTGTGTTCCAACATAACTTGAGTACAAGTTAGTCGTCTCTGTAGCTGCGTTTATATTGAAAAAGGGCTAGCGCATTTTCAAGCTCTAGCCCTTTTTTCTTCTGCATGGTGCGCTATTCAAAGAATAACGAACCGGCCCGATCTCAAGCAGCCAACCTGGCCTTGACCTGCTCCACGATGCCGGCAAAAGCTGCCATGTCATGGACCGCGATATCAGACAAAACCTTGCGGTCAATCTCGATGTTCGCCTTTTTCAGACCGTTGGCAAACTGACTGTAGGTCATGCCGCACTGACGAGCAGCGGCATTGATACGGGCAATCCACAACTGACGGAAGACACGCTTTTTGGTACGGCGATCACGGTAGGCATATTGCCCGGCCTTCATTACCGCTTCTTTAGCGACGCGGAAGACATTACCGCGGCGACCGCGGAAACCTTTTGCAAGGGCTAAAACTTTTTTATGGCGGGCGTGAGCCGTTACACCACGTTTGACGCGAGGCATGTGATTACTCCTTGTTCGTCGTTAATTAAATACCACGGCCTGGCAACATCTGTGACATGTGGCCCATGTTGGACTCATGAACAGATGTAGGACCACGCAAGTGACGTTTATTTTTAGTGGTCTTCTTGGTCAGTATGTGACGTTTAAAGGCTTGACCGCGTTTGACGGTACCACCTGGACGAACGCGAAAGCGCTTCTTCGCCGCGCTCTTGGTCTTCATTTTGGGCATATTCATGCTCCTTCTTCATTGTGCTCGTGAGGCGTCTGCAAACTATTTGCAGCCTTGTTGGCCCCGAGCCACTTTTAGTTCCGACATAACTTGGGTACAAGTTATGTCGGAACTGAAACTCCGTTTTAAGTGGCGCTACTTAGTTCGCCACTTTAGGTGGTAGGTGTTAACCCGCCATCCTCTCCACAGTGCACCGGTCGTTTAAACCCGTGCACTACAAAACTCCTAAGAGACTGCCGCCGTCGCGCTGTCTGCCACCGGCTTGGTTGCAATCTTCTTCTTGCCAGGCGCAATCATCATGATCATCTGGCGCCCTTCCAACTTGGGAAACTGCTCGATCAAGATCAAATCCCCCAACTCAGCGCGAATACGATTCAGCAAAGCCATGCCAATTTCCTGGTGTGTAATCTCGCGTCCCCGAAACCGCAGTGTGATCTTGCACTTGTCACCTTCAGCCAAAAAGCGCTTGATGTTGCGCATCTTGATGTTGTAGTCGCCGTCATCTGTTCCTGGGCGGAACTTGATTTCCTTGATTTCGATAACAGTCTGCTTGGCCTTCGCTTCCGCCGCCTTCTTTTGCTCCTGGTATTTGAACTTGCCGTAATCCATCAAGCGACAAACCGGCGGCACCGCCGTGGCGGAAATCTCTACCAGATCCACATCCAGATCACCTGCCATGCGCAGGGCCTCCATCAGGCTGACCACTCCCAGTGGCTCGTTTTCGACTCCCGAGAGTCGAACTTCCGGGGCCATGATTTCCCGGTTCAGGCGGTGTTTGCGTTCTTCGCGGTGACGGCGGTCACGAAATTCAGTAGCGATGGCTTAATCCTTTTCAAATTCTGCTACGAAAATCGTAGCCACAACCGTTTCGCACACGCGGACAAGCTGCAATCTTGCTCAATACCAGCTCAGACAACAGACTTGTTAGTGATATCGGCTGCGACTATTTGCACGAATGCATCGAGGGACATCACACCGAGATCTAGACCACCCCGGGCGCGCACTGCAACGGTACCAGCTGCCTTCTCCTTGTCACCCACGACAAGTATGTAGGGCAGCTTCTGCATTGAATGCTCGCGTATTTTATACGTAATTTTCTCATTGCGCAGATCAGTCACTACCCTAAGCTCTTGATTTGGCAGTGATTTTTTCAATTTTTCGACGATTTCACGACAATAATCGGCTTGGGCGTCGGTGATATTGAGTACCGCAAGCTGCACCGGTGCCAACCAGGTCGGCAACGCGCCGGCACTTTCCTCGATCAAAATTCCGATGAAACGCTCCAGACTTCCCACAATGGCACGATGCAGCATGACCGGTCGATGCCGGGCACCGTCTTCACCTACATACTCGGCGTCCAGCCTTTCGGTCATGAAGAAATCTACCTGCATAGTGCCGCATTGCCATTGACGACCGATGGCGTCTTTCAATGTGTATTCAATCTTCGGCCCGTAAAATGCGCCCTCGCCCAGTGTGATCTCAAATTCACAGCCTGACGTACGCAAACTTTCCATCAACGCATGCTCGGCCTTGTCCCAGCTTTCGTTGGACCCAATGCGCTTTTCCGGGCGGGTCGCAATTTTGTAAATAATGTTCTTAAAGCCAAAATCGGCGTAGACTTTTTGCAACAGGGCGGTGTAATCGACACACTCCTGCAGAATCTGATCTTCGGTACAGAAAATGTGGCCGTCGTCCTGCGTGAAGCCACGCACCCGCATAATCCCGTGCAGCCCACCCGAAGGCTCGTTGCGATGGCACTGGCCGAATTCGCCGTAGCGCAGCGGCAAATCGCGGTAGCTCTTGATGCCCTGCTTGAAGATCAAAATATGACCCGGGCAGTTCATCGGCTTCAATGCGTATTCACGTTTTTCCGACTCGGTGGTGAACATGTTCTCGCGGTATTTCTCCCAGTGGCCGGTTTTCTCCCACAAGGATTTATCAAGAATTTGCGGGCCTTTGACCTCCTGATAGCCGTTGTCTCGGTAGACTTGCCGCATGTAATGCTCAACCCCCTGCCACAACGTCCAGCCCTTGGGATGCCAGAACACAAGACCTGGTGCATGGTCATCGATGTGAAACAAATCAAGTTCGCGTCCGAGTTTGCGGTGATCGCGTTTCTCTGCTTCTTCGAGCATGGTCAAGTGTTGTTGCAACTCGTCCTTAGTGGCCCAAGCTGTGCCGTAGATTCGCTGCAGCATTTCGTTGCGATGGTCGCCACGCCAATACGCACCAGCGAGTTTCATCAGCTTGAAAAACTTCAGCTTGCCGGTGCTGGGCACGTGCGGCCCGCGGCATAGATCCTCGAACTTGCCTTCGCGGTACAAGGAAACATCTTCGTTGGCCGGAATGCTGGCAATGATTTCGGCTTTGTAGTGCTCCCCCATGCCCTTGAAGTAGGCAACGGCCTCATCGCGGGGCAATACACGCCGGGTCACCAATTCATCTTTCGAAGCGAGTTCAACCATCTTCTTTTCGATGGTTGTCAAATCTTCAAGCGTGAAGGGCCGTTTGTAGGAAAAGTCGTAGAAAAAACCGTTCTCAATCACTGGTCCGATGGTGACCTGGGCATCCGGAAAAAGTTCTTTGACAGCGTAGGCCAGCAAGTGCGCGGTCGAATGGCGAATCACCTCCAACCCATCCGCATCTTTCGCCGTGATGACAGACAAAGAGCTGTTCGCGTTGATCAGACAACTTGTGTCAATCACCTTGCCGTCAATCTTGCCGGCCAGCGCTGCCTTGGCCAGACCAGCACCAATCGATGCCGCAACCTCGGCCACGGTCACTGGACCCGGATAGTCGCGTTTGGAGCCGTCAGGAAGTGTGATTTGAATCATGGTTTGCAAATAAATGAAAAAGCGCGGACAAGCCGCGCTTTTGAGACTGGAGGCCGGAACAGCATAATTTTACGCTGCACCAACCGGGTCAGGAAGGTCAGTGGAACTGTTCTTCTTCAGTTGAACCGGTCAGCGCGGTGACGCTGGACTTGCCACCCTGGATCGCAGTGGTCACTTCGTCAAAGTAACCAGTACCCACTTCCTGCTGGTGTGACACAAAGGAGTAGCCGCGGTCCCGAGCCGCGAATTCAGGTTCCTGCAGTCTTTCCACATAGGCTGTCATGCCACGTTGTACATAGTCTTGCGCCAGATCGAACATGTGAAACCACATCGAGTGAATGCCGGCCAGCGTGATGAACTGGTACTTGTAACCCATGGCACCGAGTTCTTTCTGGAACTTGGCAATGGTGGCATCGTCCAGGTTTTTCTTCCAGTTGAATGACGGCGAACAGTTGTAGGCCATCATCTTGCCGGGGTGTGCCTTGCGCACGGCTTCGGCAAATTTGCGCGCGAACTCCAGATCGGGGGTGCCGGTTTCGCACCACACCAGATCGGCGTAGTCGGCATAAGCCACCGCGCGCGAAATAGCCTGGTCCAGACCTTTTCGAGTCTTGTAAAAACCTTCTGCCGTGCGCTGACCGGTCAGGAACGGCTTGTCATTCTCGTCATAGTCGCTGGTCAACAGATCGGCCGCTTCAGCATCGGTGCGGGCAATCACCAGAGTAGGCACACCGCAGACATCGGCGGCCATGCGTGCAGCGATCAGCTTCTGGCAGGCTTCGGCCGTCGGCACCAGTACCTTGCCACCCATGTGGCCACACTTCTTGACCGAGGCCAACTGGTCTTCCCAATGCACGCCAGCCGCACCGGCCTTGATCATGTTCTTCATCAACTCAAACGCGTTCAGCACACCACCAAAACCGGCTTCGGCATCGGCGACGATGGGTGCAAAGTTGTCGATGTAGCCGGCATCACCTGCGTCAATGCCTTTGGAATGCTGGATTTCGTCAGCGCGGCGGAATGTATTGTTGATGCGTTCCACTACCTTGGGCACGGAATCCACCGAGTAAAGCGATTGGTCCGGGTACATGGAGGCCGAGGAGTTGTTGTCGGCCGCCACTTGCCAGCCCGACAGGTAAATAGCCTTCACGCCCGCCTTGACCTGTTGCATCGCCTGTCCCCCGGTCAACGCACCCAGACAGTTGACGTAGGGTTCGGTGTGAAGAAGATTCCACAGTTTCTCGGCACCACGACGGGCCAGCGTGTGCTCAATCGGAAAAGAACCACGCAATCGCACCACATCTGCGGCGCTGTAGCCGCGTTTGATGCCCTTCCAGCGGGGGTTGGTCGCCCAGTCTTTTTCGAGGGCGGAAATCTGCTGGTCGCGGCTTAATTGTTCGGTCAGGGTCTGTGGCATGGGGTGCTCCGTTAAGACAGGGTTGAACGTAAAAGATTATTGAAGATCACAAAAAACTCAGCCTCCAGTTTAAGTCTTCTACAAGAC
>JANXLW010000435.1 GCA_025354965.1 Betaproteobacteria bacterium | reverse complement strand
ATTACGGGTTGATGGAGTATTCATGGACCTCATTGCAAATCTGTCGCTCGGTTTTGGTGTTGCCTTTACCCCCATCAACCTGCTGTACGCCCTGATCGGCTGCGTGCTGGGCACCCTGATTGGTGTGCTGCCCGGCATCGGCCCGGTCGCCACCATCGCCATGCTGCTGCCCGCCACTTACGCACTGCCGCCGGTGTCGGCCCTGATCATGCTGGCCGGCATTTATTACGGCGCGCAGTACGGGGGCTCCACCACTGCCATTCTGGTCAATCTGCCGGGTGAGTCGTCCTCCATCGTCACCTGCATCGACGGCTACCAGATGGCACGCCAGGGGCGAGCCGGCCCGGCACTCGCGGCAGCCGGTCTGGGCTCGTTTTTCGCCGGTTGCGTCGGTACTTTGATTCTGGCGGCGTTTGCACCGCCCCTGACCGAACTCGCCTTCAAGTTCGGTCCGGCCGAGTATTTCTCGCTCATGATCCTGGGCTTGATAGGCGCCGTCGTGCTGGCTTCCGGCTCCCTGCTCAAAGCCATCGGCATGATCATCCTGGGTTTGCTGCTGGGCCTGGTTGGCACCGACGTCAATTCCGGCGTGGCGCGCTACAGCTTCAATATTCCGGAACTCACCGACGGCATTGGTTTTGTGGCGGTGGCGATGGGCGTTTTTGGCTATGGTGAAATCATCTCCAACCTGGCGCTGCCGGAAGAGCACCGGGAAGTCTTCACCGCCAAGGTGCAGGGCTTGTGGCCAACCAAACAGGACTTCAAGGACATGACACCGGCGGTGCTGCGCGGCACCTTCCTGGGTTCGGCTCTGGGTATCCTGCCCGGCGGTGGCGCCTTGCTGGCTTCCTTTGCGGCTTATGCACTGGAGAAGAAAATCAAAGGCAAACCGGGTGAAATTCCTTTTGGCAAGGGCAATATCCGCGGTGTGGCTGGTCCGGAGTCGGCCAATAACGCAGGCGCCCAAACCTCGTTCATTCCGTTGCTGACGTTAGGCATTCCGCCCAATGCTGTGATGGCCTTGATGGTCGGTGCCATGACGATTCACAACATCCAGCCCGGTCCGCAGGTGATGGCCAGCAATCCAGAGCTGTTCTGGGGCTTGATTGCCTCCATGTGGATTGGCAACGCCATGCTGATTGTGTTGAACCTGCCACTCATCGGCATGTGGATCAAACTGCTGACAGTACCGTACCGCTGGCTGTTTCCGGCCATTGTGCTGTTCTGCGCCATTGGGGTTTACACCACCAACAACAGCACCTTTGACATTTGGTTGGTGGCCGGCTTTGGTTTCATTGGTTACGCTTTCAACAAACTCGGCATGGAGCCGTCGCCGATGATGCTGGGTTTTATTCTGGGCCCCATGATGGAAGAAAACCTGCGCCGGGCTTTACTCTTGTCGCGAGGTGACTGGGGTGTGTTTGTCACGCGCGGGCTGTCGGCCGGCCTGCTGGCAGCGGCGGCGGTGATGCTCGTCATTGTGTTGCTGCCCTCGATCAAGGCGAAACGCGAAGAGGCGTTTGTGGAAGATTGAGTGGCGGCAGCGATGCCATAGCGGCACTCCGGGTGCCGCTATGTCAGCCCGGAATGTCGGGTTCGACCAGTGTACAAAGCTGTGCTAGGGATTCTTGCCAGCCGAGATAGCACATCTCGACCGGAATCACTTCAGGCAATCCCTCTTGCACGATGTTGATCGCCGTGCCGCAGGACACTTTTGTCAGAACCACCGTCACCTGAATTACTCCGGGCAAGTTCGGGTCATCGAATTTGTCTGTGTAGCGAATGCGCTGGTCAGGCACAAGCTCCAGATACTCGCCGCCGAAAGTGTGACCGGTCCCACTGCTGAAATTCCTGAACGACATCCTGAAAGTTCCCCCAACCCTGGCGTCCATGTGGTGAACCTTGCAGGTGAAACCGTAGGGTGGTATCCACTTAGCCATGGCATCAGCATCCAGAAACGCCCTATAGACCCGCTCGGGCTTGGCGCGGATCACCCGGTGCAATTGCACGCTACCTGTGGGCATGGTCAATTCTCCTGTCAACGAGGTTTTAGTGAGGCGTCATGTTACGACTTTGAGTGAACTCCCGCTGCCGCTATGTCTATTGCATCAAGTAAAACCCATCTGCGGCACAATTCCTGCAAGGAACACCTATGCAACTCAATCACCATCTGCAACAACACCCGCTGCGCGCGGCACTGCACAACGAAGTTCATGCCCGTCCACCGCAGACCCTGGTCGCACCGCTGGCGATTTCGCACGTGGTCATGGTCTGCGATGCGGCTCAGCGTGAGGCCAGTCGGGAGCACATAGCGGCCTTGCTGCGTGACCACCATTTGCCGCTGCCCGATCCGCAGTCCAGCCATATTCGCATGGACTTGGGCGCGTTCCACATCCGCTGGGAGTTGCACACGGAATTCGTGACCTGGACCTTCATGTGCCCTTTGACCACGGAACGTTTTGGCGATATCGAACCGGACCGCGCGCTGAGCGTGGTGCCGCAAGACTGGGTCGGGGCACTGCCAGGCCAGTGCTTGTCAAGCCTGCACCTTTGGGTCTTGTCAAGCCATGCCTTTGGTACTGCGGCGCTGGTCAAGCACTTGCTGCTGGAAGATACGCTGGTCGCCTCCGCAGTGGCGGGCGGGGCGGCCGAGGTCTACACCGACTTTGCCATGCATGCCGACGGTTTTTCGCGCATGCTGTTGCTGGCCGGTGCCATGTCGCCGCGCCGGTTGGGGCGTCTGGTGCAGCGCTTGCTGGAAATTGAAAGCTACCGCATGGCCGCACTGCTGGGTTTGCCCGCCGCCCGCGAGGCCACCAGTATTTTGTCGAGTGCCGAGCGGGAACTGGCTGAACTGGCCAGCGCCATCCGCAGCGCCACGGCGGAAGATGAACCGATGCTGCTGGACCGGCTCACCAAGCTGGCCGGGCAGGTGGAGAGCCAGCACGCCACCACCCATTCAAGATTTTCGGCCAGCGTGGCGTACTTTGAGCTGGTCGACAAACGCATCAGCGATATCAACGAAGCGGCCTTGCCGGGCATGCAGACGATTGGCGAATTCATGGAGCGCCGCCTGAGCCCGGCGCGCAGCACCTGCGAGTGGGCCACCCGGCGCCAGGACGCGCTGTCGCAACGGGTTTCACGCATCAGCAACCTGCTGCGCACCCGGGTCGAGATTGAACAGCAGCAGAGCAGTCAAGCGCTGCTGGCCACCATGAATAACCGGCAAGACCTGCAGCTTAAATTGCAGTCCACCGTGGAGGGCTTGTCGGTGGCAGCCATCACTTATTACATCGTCGGTCTGGTGAGCTATCTGGCCAAAGGTGCGCACGCGCTGGGTTGGCCCTGGAGCGCAGAAAGCACGGCCGCTGTGGCCATTCCGGTGGTCGCGCTGGCGGTTTGGGAGTCCATGCGTCGCCTGCACAACAAGGTTTTCAAGGCTTGATATGGACTTCAACTTCACCAACCCCTACCACTGCACCCGTATCCCTCTATTTGCCCGCAACGTGGTTGCCACCTCGCACCCGTTGGCGGCGCAGGCTGGCCTGCACATGCTGTACCAGGGTGGCAATGCGGTGGACGCCGCCGTCGCTGCTGCGGCGGCGATGACGGTTTGCGAACCGGTCAGCAACGGCCTGGGTAGCGATGCGTTTTGCATTCTGTGGGACGGCACGGCGCTGCATGGTTTGAACGCCTCGGGGCGGGCACCGCAAGCCTGGACGCCGGACTACTTTCGAAGCCGTTACGGCGCCAGTGCAACACCGCCCAAGCGCGGTATCGATTCGGTCACGGTGCCGGGTGCGGTGAGTGCCTGGGTGGCCATGAGTGAACGCTTTGGCAAGTTGGCGTTTGCCGATCTGATGGCGCCAGCCATTGACTTGGCTGAGCGCGGTTACCTGGTGCCGCCGGTGGTGCAGAGAAAATGGGCGGCAGCGCAACATG
>JANXLW010000398.1 GCA_025354965.1 Betaproteobacteria bacterium | reverse complement strand
GGTGTTGGCCCCACTGGTCGGCGCCCCGCTCTTAGGCCTGGTGTCGCACTACCCCCAAGGCGACTGGCGCATTGGTGCACCGTTTTACTTTTGCGCGGTGTTGCAGACGGCGGCGCTGGGGCTGGCGGTGTGGCATTTCAGGAGGCAGCGGGCGGCACGTCCATGCTGACCCCTTTCGCCCGCCACTTGCGCAGGTGATGAGCCTCATTCACGCGCGCTGTCTCTGGCCAGCAGCCGCTGGACCCAGCACGGAAAAGTTGCCATAAGCAGCGGCGGAGATTTCTTTGAAATGTTTCACTGTACTACCTAAAAATTTTAGGTAGTACAGTGATTTTCAAATCAATTGAGAATTCTTATGAAGCACCCGCGCCGTGCGGATTTGCAGGGCGCGGGGCCAGTTTGTATTCGCCCAGAGTGGGTTGAATCAACAACGCCCCTCGCGAGCACGAACACACCGCGCTGGCTGGCAGCCGCGCCGGCCAGCGTGCGGTACACGGCTGGCAATGCCGGCGGCGGCCAAAAGCTATGGACAACACCACACGAAAACCAATGTTGTTGTTCCAGTTGTCAGGGTGATTCCTGTTCCGGTACGAACACCGCGCGTTGTCTGAATTGTTGATCCAGGAACCGCCGCGCAGCGTGTGGGTCGGTGCGTCCGTCGCGTCGGATTTTAAGGGCTTGCAACGACGGCGTGCTGTTTCGCCAGGTTGCGAATCCATGCGCCCAGCAGCCGCCCTATTTCCACCAGGCGCCCGCTGGCATGTTCAAACTGGCGCGGGGTCAGCAACCGCCAATCCAGGCAAAGGCGCAACAGACTCCGCAGGCGGGCCATGCAGGCATCTGCGCGGCGCAGGGACATCATCGTGTCCACACCGTGCCCAGCATCCATCAGGCGGGCCTGAACCTCAAACGCGGCAAATTGCACTTGTTGCGTGGTGGCAAACCGGTGCTCCCTGGGAAACTTAAGGGTCAATGGAATCAGCCAAACCAACAGGTCATAAACTTTGACGAACAAGGGCGACTCTTGCATACCCCTATTGTCACTTTGACAAGGAACTTGCGCTGCCCACGGGATTGAATATTTTTTCGCGCAAGCGCCAAGTGTCTGCGTGCGCCGCGTGGGCGACCCAGCCTTTGAGCTTGGCATCGAATTTGTCGCGGTCGATATCACCTGCTGCCAACGCCAGTTTGGCAAGGCGCAATCGGTGCGAAAACGCCCAGGCATTGCGGCTTTTTAGCCGCCGATGATTGGCAAACAGCCGAAGGCCCAAAAACGGCACACCCCCAGCCGTCGTTGCCACACAGGCCCGGCGCTCATGCAAAGTCAGGCGCAGCAGTGACAATTTTTTGACAATGGCCGCTTTCCATTGCCAAAGTTCGGCCTTGCTTTTGGAGAACAACAAAAAATCGTCCACGTAGCGCAAATAAGCGTGGCAACCGAGTTCGCGTTTAACAAACTGGTCTAGCTCATTGAGCAAGACATTGGCCCAAAATTGGCTCGTCAAGTTGCCGATGGGCAAGCCCCGCGGGCGGGCCACGGCGAACAAATCGTCGTCGTCAAAATGCACCATAGCGTATTCGGCATCCAGCAGCCCCACGCCGCTGGCAAGTATGCGCTTGCACAAATCGAGCGTGGGCATACAGGCTAATTTGCGGGTCAAGACATTCGCCATCACCACGTGGTCGACGCTGGGGAAAAACTGTTTCAAGTCGCACTGCAGCACATAGGGGTAATCTCGTACCCAAACCTGGGCTTTGTTCAATGCAGCGTGGGTGCCTTTGCCCATACGATTGGCATAACTGTCGCCAATGAAGGTGCGCTCAAACAGCGGCTCAATCACACGCACCAAGGCATGGTGAACCACGCGGTCAGCAAACGGCGCGGCGCTGACCACGCGGCGTTTGGGGTCATTGATCTCAAAGCTGCGGTAGGGGCCTGGTTGCCAGCGCCCGCTTTTGAGGGCGGCCTGAATTTCAAGAATTCGCCAATCGGCATTCACCTCGAAGTCGGCTACTTCTACTTGGCTGCGCTTGCCTTTGGCAGCGCTTTTAAAGGCCGACCACAGGTTTTCAAAACTGGTGATTTCCTCAAAAAGACGATCAAACTGTTTCGCCACAAGTCACCACGGTAAAAAATTCGAGGCGCTTCGCGCCAAAATAAAACTTCAAAAAGCCAAACGGCCAGACACCCAAATAACCACAGAAGCCAGAATTCAGAAATATCATTTCGCCAGGGACAACACCACACGAAAACCAACGCCGTCGCCCCAGCCGTCAGGGCGAACCCCGCCCCGGCACGAACACCGCGCGTCGTCAGAACTGCTGAACCAGGAACCGCCGCGCAGCGCGGGTGAATCTGATTTAGCTGTTGATTCCAAGCTGACCAAATCTTGGTCTTTTTTTATTCGCGAAAAATCATCCTGCTTTGGCTGGTAAAGGTTGTCCATCCATTCCCGAGCGTTACCCGCCATATCGTACAGGCCGATGGGGTTGGGCGGGTACAAACCCACTGCGCAAACACTGCCAATCTTCTGACCGAGATTCGCCTGGTTTTCGGCAAGTGCGTCGTCGTCGCCCCAAGGCCAAACGCGATCATCAGCGGCCCCCAGTGAACTGGCACGCGCTGCACGCTCCCATTGCACCTCTGTGGGCAGCAAGACCTGATACTGCGCCCCCAAACCACTTTCGGTGATGTGTGACCGCATCCGCTCATTCAGCCACCGTGCATAGGCACGAGCCTCAAACCAGGTCACCCCGTGAACAGGGCGGCCACCAAACGCTTTTTGCGTTTCCCAGCCCATCGGCTCTGTGCGCAAGTCAACAGTGCGCCGATCCAGCCATTTTTTCAAAGCCTCGTCTTGCACTTTGCTGTCTAATTTGCCATTGCGCCATTCAATGCCCTGTTTGTCCCACCATGCGTCGCTTACGTAGCCCAAGCCTTGCAAAAACAAATCATATTGATCCACTGTGACCAAGGTGCGCTGCATGTAAAAAGGCTCTGCAATATTTAGTTGGCGCGGCTGGTTGTCGCTATCCGCTTTACTGCCCATGGTGAATTGGCCGGCCGGTACACGCACAAAACCCGGAATCGGCTCATCTGCACTGTTATGCCCCTCGAACCGCTCTTTCATGACGTAGGGCCGATCCGGCAGGTCAAAACGGTCATCGCAACCCAACAAGGAGCGAACGTCGCCCCACAAGGCGCGGAGTTTGAGGTTGGGTTCGGCCGGCAAATTCACGCTGTTTTTAACAACCTGCCACAGCGCAGTCCCTGCCTCGGGTGAAACATAGGGTGCCAGAAATTGCAAACCGTTGAGCACTCGCAATTGGCTGTTTTGGTCTTGCGCCATGGATGTCAACTCAGAAGCCAGTTCCAAAGCTGATATGTCATTCAACACCTGGCCGGGCCTGAAGTCATGGCGGCTGGCCATATTGGCCTGGGCAGAGGTGTCTTCTGACAACAAATCACCCAACAACGCTTTGACGTTGCGCAAGGCGAACCTGGGGCGAGTATCCAGAAGTTTTGCCGTTGCGCGTGCCACAGGTGGCGTTTTTGACTCCAGCACCTGAGGCGTTTCAGCCTTGGCCAAAAGGCTTCGGTAGGGCTCAAAGACAAGCTGGTGTGGGCTGGAGTGGGTCGCTTCCATCGCCGTTGCCAAGGCCTGCAAGAGTTTGAGGACGTCAAAAACGTGACGCTGAGCCGCACGGTGTTCGACGATTTGCGCAACCATGGGCAGGCGCACGTGCTGGGCGGTGGTGCGATCAGCAGAGTTGGTTGGGTGCTCCTCAATAATCCGTTGTACGGCATAACTGAAGATAGCTTCTTGTGGGCTCGGCTTCCAAAGCATGGGCACAGACGCACTCGGCAATTCCGGGTCAGGTGGAAAAGTGACATTGGGCTTGACCGCCCATCGCCAAAGGTCTGGGTCTGACACCTTGGCATCCATCAGCTCAGGCTCAGTCGCCTGAGATGTCTCAGCCGGCTTTGCAAAAGCACGCAGCAATGCCGGAAACGACTCTGGCCTGCGCCGCATGATGCGAAACAATTCTGGCTGAAAAAGCTGAATCAAAACCAGGGCCATCACCACACGGATGTCTGCGCCGCCCGTGGAATTTCGGCTCAGCGGGCTTGCCCTCAAAATGGCGATTGCAGCCACCTGGTGCATGAGTTCCACCATTCGAATGAGCTTGCGCGGCACAAATACATCGAAACTGCTAAGCGCCAAGGCCAGCAGGTCGGCCTGTTGCACTGCCCGGTGATCGGGTTCACCGAAAAAGTTGGCGGCGCTTTCACCCAGGTGGTTGCCTTTGCGGGGTTTGGCGGTTTTGTTGTCCGCATCAGCCGAACCCATCGCAGGATCAACAACCGCCGGGCTATCAAACCAACGCAGTTCTGGTTTTGCCTCAATCGCTGCTTCGTACTGGCGCACAAACTCTTCTGCTTGCGGCTTGGTCAAGGCCGGCAACCTGAAGGGCACGTGCACGATTTTCTCCAGGTACTCAAACCCGGTGATCGGCATTTCAGGCTTTTTGCCGACCAACTGGTAGTCTTTGTAGCGGTGGCCGATGCCGCGTTCGATCACCTCGTCGTCCAGGGCCAGCACGAAGGCGAAACTCTCGATGTTGAACATGGTCTTGATGAGCTCCAATGTTTCAACGGCCTTTTCGGGCAGGCAACGGTCCAGGTCGTCCACAAAGACCACAAAGTTGATGCGCAAGTCAAACTCGATGCCTTTGCCAATTTTGAGGCCAGCCGCCTTCAAAACCGTGGCGTCCAGCTTGGGCCGCGTCATGGCGTGCATGAGTTTGTGGATGCGGTAGAAGGCCAGACCGTCGCTGCTGTGGGCGAACGCTGTGGTTTTGGGGTCTGGCTTGGGGGCTTCCTTGGCGGTTTTGGCGTCTTTTGTTTTGTCAGCGTCTCCTGCGTTGGCTTCGTCGCCCGCAGGAGTTGCTTCGGCTTCGGCTTCGGCTTCGCCGCCGCCGAGATGCTCGCGAGCTTTGTTCAAGCCGATGCTCAAGACAGGGGGAATACCCACTGTCGTCGCCATCACGTCCAGAGTGCCCGCAACCACCTTGGCTGCATCAGACTTCACCACCGCTATGGTGCTGTCCCAAAAATTACCAAGTTTCTTGATCCAACCCTTGGCGGCTTCAAGTTTTGCGGTGGTATCTTCGCCGGTTTTAGCGACCTCGTTCACCCAAACTTTCACCTTCTCAAAATCAGACGGCAAAGTTTTCCAGGCTTCATCCAGAGCATCGGCGACGTGAATGGCCAGGGGCACATGCAGGTGCGGCTCATGCTCATACTTCCAGGGTTGGAACATCACCGGCACGGTCACCGTCAAAGGCAACTGGTCTGCCGCGTTCAAGACCCGTTTGGCGATGTCAATCGCCGATTGCGCCTGGGCACGGCGGTACATCAGTTTGAGCAGGGCAGACTTGCCAGCGCCCCATTCGCCAAAAATCCCGATCACCAGCGGGTCGTCGCCCAGCGGCTTTTTGCCATCGGCGTCTTTGTCCAGCGCCCGCACCACGCGCGCCCACAGGGCATCCGCATAAGCGCTGTAGCCCAGCCAGTCGTCTGAGTCTTTGTCTGTCGCGCCTGAATCTGCCATGCTTGCCACCCCTGTATGGTTGGGGCAACTTTAACCCGAACCAGAATGCCAAACCAGTGCAGCGCCAAGGTGCCGCCGACCGTTGGCAGTTCAATGCAAGCCACGACGGTGCTGGACACCGGCTCGCCCCCAAGACCGCCGCCGCGCCGGCGCAGAACAGCCCGCTCGCTTGCGCCGCATTGCGCTGGCCTGTGGTGGCTTGCCCGCAGGGTGGCCGGCCGACTCGTTCCAGTAACATGCCCTGCATGGACAGCATCAAGCTCAATGGCGTGCAGTTGGAGGTGCAACACATCACGCCGCCAAACGCACAAATGGATCTGGCCCCGCTGGTGTTCCTGCACGAAGGACTGGGTTCGGTGAGCATGTGGCGGGACTGGCCGACACAGTTGTGCCTGGCGACTGCGCGGGCCGGCTGGGTCTATTCACGCCGGGGTTATGGGCAGTCTGACGCGGTGCCGGACGTGCGCGGGCCGTCACGGGTGGAGGGCGGCCAACGCATTGGGCGCTTGCTGCCCGACTACCTGCACCACGAGGCCTGGGACGTGTTGCCGGCCCTGCTGGCGGCGCTGGGCGTGGCGCAGCCGGTGTTAGTGGGCCACTCTGACGGCGCCAGCATCGCCCTGCTCTACGCCTGCCGCTACCCGGTGGCGGCCTGCGTGGTGATGGCACCGCATGTGGTGGTGGAGGATGTCAGCGTGCGCGCCATCACTGAAACCCGTGCGGCCTACCAGGCCAGCGGTGATCGCAACAGCCTGCGCACGCGCTTGTCGCGTTACCACGCCAATGTGGACTGCGCCTTCTGGCAGTGGAATGACGTGTGGCTGTCTGACGAATTCCGAAGCTTTGACATTCGCGGCGATTGCCAGCGCATCAGCGCGCCGCTGCTGGCGATTCAGGGCATGGATGACCCGTATGGCACGATGCTTCAGGTCGATGCCCTGGCCGCTGGAAAGCTGGGGCCTGACAGTGATTCATTGCATAAAAATGGCCAGAAGTCCCCGTCAATCATGAATAGACAGCTATATAAATTGGAGCAATGTGGGCATTCGCCGCATCGGGACCAGACGGCGTTGACGACGCACCGGCTGGTGGAATTCCTTGCCGACATGGTTTAAAGCGCCCTTCACGCGACCGGTCGGGTGGCGGCCAGTGTTTCACCAAGCCCTACCAAGTCGCCGCACCCGTCGCTGGCGCGCAGGCCCGCTCTGTCGTGCCAGACCTGGACCGTGGTTCAAGCGATGCCTCCCTGCGGGTGAGAGCCAACACTGTGCCATCCAATGGACGGCGTGAACGGCTCACTGCGGCTTGAGCTTCTCCAGGTCACCGGCCGACAGCCAGCGCCACTGCCCCGGCAGCAAGTCAGCGGGCAGTTCGAGGGCGCCAATGCGCGAACGGTGCAGGCCTTCAACACGGTTGCCGATGGCGGCCAGCATGCGTTTGACCTGGTGGTATTTGCCTGTCGTCAAGGTCAGGCGCAGGTGCAGTTTTTCGCCTTGGGCTGTCCCAGCCGGTTCGACGATTTCACAGGCCGCCGCTCGCACTGGCTTGGGGTCATCGTCCAGCACCACGCCGGCCAGCAGTTGCTTGACCTGGTGGTCGTCCAGCGCATGTTTCACCGTCACCTCGTAGACCTTGGGCAAATGCTTTTTAGGCGAGCTCATGCGGTGGATGAACTGGCCGTCGTCGCTCAGCAGCAGCAAACCCGTGGTGTCCTGGTCGAGCCGGCCCACCGCCTGCACGCCCTGGACGGCGCTTTTTTGCGGCCGCAGGCGCAGCGGCGACGGCAACAGGCTGTAGATGCTGGGGTAGGTTGACGGTTTTTGCGAGCACTCGGTGTTGGCGGGTTTGTGCAGCATCAGGTAGGCCTTGTCAGCATAGTGCCAGTCCACACCTTGAACTTTGAAGCGAAACCCTTCTGCTACAAAATCTGTATCAGACTGTGCCCATTTGACGGGAACATTAGCCTCTTTTCCTTCGTAAACCTCAACCCAGCCCTGCTGGACGAGCCCGGCGCACACGCGGCGTGTGCCAAAACCCTGGGAGTAAAGAATGTCTTGAAGTTGCACGGCAGGATGTGACCAATGAATCGGCAGTAGGTTTAAAACTGGCGCTTGCTGACCACGGTGTCGCGGTCAAACTGGTCCATGGCGACGTGGGTCAGCCCATCCAGGCCACGCTCACCCGCTGCGTGAACCAGATGCAGATAAGTTGGCAAATCGACCCGCAAGCCGGCCTGGAAAATCAGGCTGGGGTTGGTGGTGACGCCGGCAACCGGGGGGCAGCCTGGCGGCACTTTCCAGCGGGTGGCGACGGCACAGTCGAGGTAAATTTTCACGGTACAAATCTTAACGCGAAAGAAACGGGCTGCAGGCTCTGGGGCGTTTGTTCGCCCTTGCCGCAAGGCATGGCGGTCAGACCACGTCCTGCTTCAAAAAGATGTCTTTGACTGGAAAAAACTGCCTGTGCAATGGCAACAGGGCGCCGCCAATGGCGCGCGCATGCGGCCCCACCTGGCCGGCCAGCACAGCGGGCAGATGCAGGCCTGCCAATTTGTAGTCGGCCAGACGGGCGCGGGTGCCGGTGATCAGCGCGTCAATCAGCGGCCGCCCGAGCGAGCCGTCGATGATGGCGGCGTCCAGGTCAAGCAGGGCGGCCGCGCTGACCAGGCTCATCGCCAGTGCGCGGCTGGCCTGGGCCAGCCAGGGGCGCGTGCAGGCCTCGTATTGGGCTTGCATGATGCCGTCGTCATGCACCAGCAGTGGGTTGTGCCCCGCTGCTGCCAGCGCCTGCTCCAGCTGCCAGCCAGAAGCGAGTTGCAACAGCTGGGCCGGTGGGTCCTGGGCGTCGCCGCTCAGGGCCGTCGGCATGGACCCAATGGCACCCGCGTTGCCGCGCGCACCCCCCATGACGTGACCGGCCAGCACCATGCCACCACCGACAAAAGTGCCGACAAACACGTAGAGGTAACTGCTGACCTGCCGACCCTGGCCTTGCAGCATCTCGGCCATGCAAGCGGCCGTGGTGTCTTTGGCAAATTCCACCGGCAAATGGGTCAGCTTGCGCACTTCAGCGGGCAGGTCGATGGTCTCCCAACGTGACAGCGCCGCGCCTGCCGCACCACCCAGCAGGTCAGACCACTTGTGCATGGACTGCGGCGCGGCCAGGCCAATGCCCACCATGCGCTGCCACTGCTCACCCATGGCCAAGCGCACCTGGGCCAGGCCCGTTTGAATGTGGGCCAGCACCGTGTCCGGGTCCGCAAACGGGTATTGAAACTGGAGGCGATGGCGCGTCTGGCCCAGAAAGTCGGCCGCCAGCACTTCAAGGCTGCGCCGCCCGACCTGCAAGCCGAGGCTGAACGCGCCGTCCGGGTTCAGCGACAACGGCACCGAGGGTTGGCCGATCTTGCCGCGCACGCGCTCTTGTTTCAGTAGCAAGCCATCGTCCATCAGCCGGTTGACGATGATGGCGACGGTTTGCGTGGAGAGTTGCGTGAGCCGGGCCAGATCCGCTTTGGCAATCGCGCCGTGGTGGCGGATGGCCTGCAAGACGATGCGCTCGTTGAACTGGCGCATGCCGCTGTGGTTGGAGCCGCGCATCAGGCGCGGATCACGCACAAAACTTGAGTCGTCGGTCAATTGAGGATCACGCCTTTGGCAAACATCGCGTTGCCATAGGCGGTGGGCTCGCCGGTTTGCACAATCAGGCTTGCAAAACGAACGCGTTCGTAAAACGCAAAACGCTCGACACCCTCCACCTTGTCGGCTTGCACGCCGTCTGCGCCCAGCAGGTCCACCAGGGCTTGCTGCACCTCGGTGCGATGCCCGCTGGCGCTGTGGGTGACTTGCATGTAGGCAGCGGGCTGTGCCACGTCACTGTCCAGCGGAAACACCGACAACACCGCCTGGCACACCCGCAGCAGGCTCAGGCCTGGCAAGCGCACCAAAGGTTTGCCAGCGGCCAGGTGGTCGGCGGTGAAGTTGGCGTCCACCACCGCCACCCATTCGCCATGGCCCATGGCACACAGGTGCATCAGCAGTTCGGGGGTGAGAATCGGGTCGATTCCTTTGAGCATTCAACGGCCTCCTGGGCGAAACGAGTTGCTGGCAATACTTTCAAGCCTTTTGGGGCGCGATGTGCCCCAAATCATGACGCTTGTTCTGCATTGTCAAAGGATGCCAGAATTGACATTTTTTTAAATTAGTAAAACTACTAGGTTTATTTAATCAGAAAATCTGCTGTAATTTGGCAATGCAAAAAAAAATATGGGTGCTGGGTGAAGCCTTGATAGATTGCGTGGCCCAAGCCGACGGCAGCCTGCGCCCGCTCATGGGCGGCAGCCCGTTCAATTTGGCACGGGCGGCAGCGCTGCGCGGGGCGCAAGTGGGCTTCATCAACCCCTTCTCGACGGACCAGTTTGGCGATCAAATGCGGGCGCAACTGTCCGCAGACAGCGTGCGGACCTTGCTGCCTGCCAGCCGTTTACCAACCTCGCTGGCGGTGGTGCAAATCGCCAAGGGCCAACCCAGCTACGGGTTTTACCGTGAAGGCATTGCCGACCGGGATTACACGCCCGAGCAAGTTTTAAGGCTTTTGAAAGCGCAGCCGACTGGCATTTTGCACACTGGCTCACTGCTGTTGGTGCCACCGGAGAACGAGAAGGTTCTCGCTGTTATGCAAGGCGCCAAGGCGCTTGGCTGGACGATTAGTGTGGACGTCAACCTGCGCCCCAAACTGGCGGCCAATTTGCTGGATTACGTGCAGGCCGTCAAACAGGTTGCCGCCCTGGCCGATTGGCTCAAGGCCAGCGACGAAGACCTGGAATTGCTCGGGTTCAACAACCCGGTCCGCTCGGATGCCCCAAAAATCGCGCAACACTTCATTGAACAGGGCAGCTGCCGCGTCGCCCTGACATTCGGTGCCGACGGGGCCTGGCTGCAAGTCGATGGGCAATCCGCCAGCGCAGACGTGCCTGTTGTAACGGTGGTGGACACCGTGGGCGCAGGCGACACCTTTTGGGGCAATTGCCTTGGGGACTGGGCGCAGCGCGGCACCGACAGGACAGGCAACAACTCAGACAGTGCGGCCAACAGCGTAGCCGACACCTTGATGCAGGCCATGTGTGCTGCCGCCCTGAACTGCACCCGCGCTGGTTGCCAGCCGCCCACCTATGCCGAGGTGGTAGCGGCGGTGCGCTGATCCAGCTTTGCGGGTGATGTGCGAGTTAACGCCGTCTGCGGCGCAATTACGGTCTTAACTTGCATTGGCATAGATACGCCTTTTTGACATGTTATGCCTCAAACACAAAATTCCGGATAGGCGCTTCAACCCGGCACACTCACCGGACCTACACCCATCAATTTAAAGTCGAGCTTGTCGCACCATGCCAAGAGCCTGGTGCGTCCATCGCTGCATTGGCCAACAGCCACGCCATTAACGCCAATGTGCTGCACTGCTGGCTCAAGGAACGCGCGCACGACGGACGTCACCCACTCAACGGCTCAGGTTCCTCGTTTAAGGTGAGCGCAACGTCACCAACCACAATGCCCGACTGGCGCACAGCTTCATGTGGGAGATCTGCATTCGCCGGTAGATGCCGCCCACCACCAGGTCTTCCTCACTCCAGTCGAACTGGAATGCTTCGCCCAGGTCGAACTTCAAGGGCACGAAGGCTTTTACGTCCTTGAAAGCATCGGCCCGCCAGGCCCGGATGTAGTCGATGACTCAGGTGTAGCCCCCGACATATCCGCTGGCCTTGATTTGCGCAAACAGCGCACATACCGTGCGTCGATTCTGTTTGGGGCGCAATGCCTCGGCCTTGAGGGCTTGTTCCAGGTCCACGGTAAAGGGTCCCAGCTTGCTAAAGCCCTTGACCCGAACGTACTGGGGCACTTCAAATTCTTGCGAGGTTTGGAGCCATTTGTGCACAGTGTTGCGCGACAGGCCTGTGCGCTTTGCAATGGCCCGCTGCGATATCTTGTAGCGCACATGCATGCGCCTTATCTTGCCTAACAGTTCCATGGTGATCACCCCGTTTGCGCCTGCCTAAAAATCAAGCAGATCGAGTAAAACACCTGGCTCAGTTTTCGGTCGGCGGCAACACGTGTTGTCGTTCAGACATCGAAGACGATCTTCTGCTCCGCAATGAGTTTTCGCCAAACAGCCAGCTCATCGGCAATGCGTTGGCCCACATCGACCTTTCCGGCAGAGATCGTGTGACCGAGCCCCTCGAGTCTGGAGACCACTGCCTGCATCGCAAGCGTTTCGCCGAGCGATTTCCTGATCGCTGCGACGACCTGCGGGGGCATCTCGGGTGGGCCCATGAGCGCCAGCCAGGCCCGCACCTCGTATCGAGGCAGCCCCTGCTCGGCGATCGTCGGCACGTTCGGGAGTAACGGATGCCGGGACGCGGTCGTCACGCCAAGCGCCTTGAGCCTTTTGCTGCTGACGAAGCTGCTGACCGCGGGCACTGAGAGGAAGGCGAACTGCACCTGTCCCCCGATCAGATCGGCGATGGCCGGCGCGGCTCCGCGGTATGGGACGTGAACCGCGAAGGTCTTGCTTTGGACCTTGAACAGTTCGGCAGCTAGGTGGCTAAGGCTGCCGGCGCCGCCCGACGCATAGTTGAGCCGCCCCGGCGTTTTGCGCAGCATCTCGATCAGCTCGCGGACGTTGTTCGCGGCGAAGTCGGACGAGGTCACCAGCACGTTCGCGCTTTCCACCACCATCGAGATCGGCGTGAAGCCGGTGAGCGGGTCATAGCCCGGCGCTCGGATGACTGGAACGATCGTCAACGGCGCATTGTCGACCAGGGTCAGCGTATAGCCATCGGGCGCCGAACGTGAAACCTCGGCGGGCGCCAGCGTCCCGCTGGCGCCCGATTTGTTCTCGACGACCACCGGCTGTCCGAGCAATTGCCCGAGTTGCGGCGTGAACAGGCGCGCGGTGGCGTCGGCCCCTCCACCCGCCGCGTAGCCGATCACCAGCCGAATGGGTTTGGTCGGCCAGTCCTGCGCGCGTGCACGCAAGCTCGCGAGCGACATTGCGACCCCTGCCGAGGCGCCCGCAACGAGCGTACGCCTGCGGCGATCAAATAGGTTCGAGTCCATGATCAGTCGTCGTCCTTGAGCGCAAATTCATCGAGATGGCCGGAAGGCAAGGCATCGCGGCCGGGGTCGACCGGCAAATCGACGCCGAAGCGGCGTTTCAAAATGTCGGAGATTAGCTCGTAACAAGAGCCGATGCGAATCACCTGCATGGTCGTGAAGTCGATGCCGGTAGCTGACCGCCTATAGCTATGGTATCTGCACAAGCCATAGTCGATGACGAGGTCAGCGATAGCTCGTATTTCCGGCTGAATGTCCTCTGCCCTGAACTTCGTCCCCGTTCCTGTGAGGTTGGCCGACGAACCGAACAGAGGCACTCCCTCTTCCCGACTCAGCCGTCCGACTTCCGAGTGAATCGGCCCGGCATTGAGCAGCAGCCCCAGTGTGGCTTTGGCTGTGCTGGCCTTCATCAGGTTCGGATCAACTTTTTGCAAGAGCGGATGATCTTGCCTATATGGGGCAACAACGCCGATCGGCAGATCGTAGTCCTGCGAGATGCATTCGATCATGTCCTGTTGGCGGGGTTCGAGGATATGTATTTCGCGTTGGAGCTGTGCGTCGCAGCCCATCGCGTGGCGCTTGTGGCCCCCGCGTTGCTTCGTGGTAAAGCACAGTTGCAGGGCCTCCGGCGTCGCTCCCCACATCCCATATCCAACGGTGTTGGGATAAATCGCAATGCCGCCCTTTTTGACCACGTCGAATATGCGGCGCGCGTCGCCCTTGATGTCCAATCTGCTCATGGTGGTTCCTGGAAGTTGAATGAAACTGAAGGGCCTGAAGTACGTTGGCCATGTGGCGGTGTCATATCGTTAAGCCCTCAAGATGCGTTGTTTGCCGATGAGCCGGTCGATCACTCGGCTGCCGGAGTGGCCGCGAGCGCCTCATGCGCCCAGATCCAGGGTCGGGCGATGCGGTCGGCGCGCTGGAATGCTTCGATCGCGTCGCCGCGCTTCAACGTCAATCCGATCGCGTCGAGCCCCTCGAGCATCATCATTTGTTCGCCTGGCGGGACGACGAAGCCGATGCGGCTGCCGTCCGGATGAAAGATCGCGCATTCGGACAAGTCGACGGTGAGGACCAACCGCCCACTCTCGGCCTCCTGCGCCAAGGTCTGCACCTGCTCTTGCGGCAGCACCACCGGCAGTACGCCATTGCGATAGCAGTTGTTGCGAAAGATGGTGCCGAAAGACGGAGCGATGACGCAGCGAAATCCGAACTGACGCAGCGCCCACACAGCCTGCTCACGTGACGAGCCGCTGCCGAAGTTCGCGCCGACTATGAGTACCGTCGCCTGGCGGAACGGCGCGCGGTTTAGAACGAATTCGGGGTTTTCGATGCGCTGAAGGCTGGGCTCTTGGACCGGGTCGTCGCGCAGAACGTCCTCTTGTCGTTCGGCCTCAGCAGCCGTCAAGTAGCGCCAAGGCGCCAGCAGCTTCTCGCCGTAGCCCTGCTTGCCGGTGCCAGTCATCTCCTTGGACGGAATCAGCAGATCGGTGTCGATGTTGGCGCGCATCAGCGGCGCGGCGATGCCCTGGATGCGGATAAATTGTTCCATGCTCCGTCTCTCGTTCAGTTCAAGTAGGCGCGCGGGTCGGCGATGCACCCGGCGATGGCCGAGGCTGCGACGGTCGCGGGACTCGCCAAGTGCGAGCGCACGCCGGGACCCTGGCGAGCCTCGAAGTTTCGATTCGTGCTGGTGATGACACGCCGCGCAGGTTTGCCTGGCTGGTCGAAGCTATCGCCGCCGGCGTAGAAGCACAGCGAGCAGCCGCTTTCGCGCCACTCGAAGCCGGCCTCGAGAAACACGCGATCGAGCCCCTCGGCTTCGGCCAGGCGCTTCACTTCGGTCGAGCCCGGCACGACCAGCGCCTTCACACCGGGCGCCACGCTGCGCCCCTTGACGATCTGCGCGGCGGCGCGCAGATCGGGCAGGCGGCTGTTGGTGCAAGAGCCGATGAAGGCCGCATCGACCGGTTCGCCGAGCAGCGGCTGCCCGGCCCGCAAGTCCATGTAGGCAAGCGCGCGCTCGAAGTCAGCGCCGGTGAGCACCGGCACCCCCGCGTCGATCGCACAGACTTGACCCGGGTTCGTTCCCCACGTGACCTGCGGCGCCAGGCCGCTGCAGTCAAGATCGAGCCGGCGGTCCCAATGCGCATCCTCGTCCGATGCAAGCGCGCGCCAGTGTGCAACGGCTGCGTCCCACTGCGCTCCAGCAGGCGTCAACGGACGGCCGGCAAGCCATTCAAACGTGATGTCGTCCGGCGCGATAAGCCCGGTCCAGGCGCCGAACTCCACCGCCATGTTGCACATCGTCAATCGACCCTCGACGCTGAGCGCGCGGATCGCTTCGCCCGTGAACTCGATCGCATGACCAGCGCCGCCGGTGGCGCTGTATTTCGCAAGCAGCGCGAGGATCAGGTCCTTGGCCGAGACACCCGGGCCAGGCCGCCCGGTGAATTCGATGCGCATTGTTTTGGGCCGCGATCGCGCTAGGGTCTGCGTCGCGACCGCGTGCTCGCCCTCGCTGCTGCCGATCCCCCACGCCAGCGCACCGATGCCGCCGATCGTGCAGGTATGGCTGTCGCAGCAGACGAGCGTGCAGCCGGGCAGCGCGATGCCCTGCTCGGGTGAAATCACGTGCGTGATCCCTTGGCGCGCATCGCCGATGTCGAAAAGGCGTATGCCGTTGCGCAGAGCACCCGCCCGCATTTCCTGGATGAAGCTCTTGCCGCCCTTCATCATGGTTTCGTCGCCGCGGCCAGGCACCGTGTCGATGATATGGTCCATCGTCGCGTAGACGAGGTCCGGGCGCGCCACCGGCCAGCCTTGTTCCTGCAGCGCCGCGAACACGCTGGGCCCGGCCCGCTCGTGCAGCATCACGCGGTCGATATGCAGCAAGCTCTGGTTGTTGTCCAGATCGGCGACCACGTGCTGGTCCCAGATCTTCTCGATGATGTTGCGCGGCTGTGCTGGCATGGCGGTCACCTCGTTGTCGATTGTTGCAAGTCGGCGAGGTACTTCTTTTCGAGTGTCAAGACCTCGGCGAAGCCTGTTACCTGTTTCAACTCGCCGAAGTCGGCGAGACGCGCGCCCGGCCCGCCGGCATAGCCGTTGGCTTTGACGGCCGCGATCGCATCGCGCATGCCCTGGATCGCCGCGAGGACGAGCGTTCCGGGCAAGCTGACGCGGGCCAGGCCCATCGCCTGCATTTCGGCGAAGGTGAACTGGCCCGGCGACTTGCCGCCTTCGACGACATTGATCGCCACCGGACCTTTGATGCCTTGTACTGCCTGCCGCGCGAGCGCCTTGTCGGTCATGCCGTCGATGAAGATCATCGTCGCGCCGGCCTGCATGAACGCATTACCGCGACGAATCACCTCGTCAATGCCGCCGATTGCCAGCGCGTCGGTTCGCGCATTGATCACGAAGTCGGGATCCACACGCGCGTCGGCACAGGCCCTGATCTTCGCGACAGCCTCCTCGATCGAAACGATCGACTTGCCCTCCAGGTGCCCGCACCGCTTGGGCATGACCTGGTCTTCGATGTTGACTCCGGCGCAGCCGATTCGCTCGAAGGCCTTCACGGCATACCAGGCGTTGACGGCATTGCCGAAGCCGGTGTCGCCGTCGGCCATCACGGGCAGGTCGACAGCGTCGACGATGCCCTGGGTGGCAGCGACCATGTCGGGCATACCTAGAAAGCCATAGTCGGGCAAGCCGAGGCGGGTGACCGATATGCCGTAGCCCGAGCACTGGATCGCGGAAAAGCCGGCTTCCTGGATGATCCGCGCCGAGATCGGGTCGAAGGCGCCGGGCATCACCAGCAGTTCGGGCGCCAGGATGAGTTGCTTCAATTGTGTGGTTTTGCGCATGTGTTGTTCCGTCCTTTGGCTTATTATGCATGCAATATATCTTTTATAAGCAATATTTTCAAGAAAAATATAGACAAATTAAATTTATTGCATACAATACTGGTTCAGTTGCTTTCTCAGGAGATTTCGCAATGGGTCTTATTCCAGTCATCGAACCTGCGGTTTTCATCCGCCGTGCTGTCGCAGGCGCCGCCGCTTTGCTTACCTGCGCAGTGGCTTTGTCAGCCGAGCCTTTTCCCTCGCGCGCAGTTACGTTACTGGTGCCGTACCCGGCAGGAGGCACGACGGATGTGATGGCGCGGGCGCTTGCCCAGACCCTTGCAAAGCAGTTTGGCCAACCGGTGCTGGTCGACAACAAGGGCGGTGCCGGTGGCACCGTCGGTGCGACCGCGCTGGCCCGTGGGCCCGGCGACGGCTACACGATCATGCTGGGCGGCCCGTCCGACCAGATCAACGCGCCAGCAATGATGGCCAAGCCGCCTTATGACGCAGCACGCGACTTCGAACCCGTCGGCTGCGTGGTGCGCTTTCCCAACGTGCTGGTGGTCAATCCAGCGCTGCCGGTCAAATCGGTCGCCGAGCTGGTCGCACTCGCGAAGAAAGAACCTGGCAAGCTTAACTACGCGAGCGCGGGTAACGGCAACTCGTCGCACCTGTCAGGCGAGCTTTTTGCGCAGACGGCAGGAATCAGCGTCACGCACGTACCGTACCGGGGGAATGCGCCGGCCGTCACCGACACCATCGGTGGCCAGACGCAGATGATGTTCGCAGCGAACTCGTCGGTGCTGCAGTTCATCAAGGGTGGCAAGCTGCGTGCCCTCGCCGTGACATCGAATACGCGCGTGAAGGAGTTGCCCAATGTGCCGACCCTGCGCGAAGCCGGTGTACCGATAGACATCTACAGCTGGGGTTGCGTGGTCGTATCCAGCAAGGCGCCTGCCGATGTGGTCGACAAACTCAATGCCGCGCTGACGAAATCGCTGGACGACCCGGCGGTAAGCCAGGCCATCGAGGCCACGGGCGGCGAGAAATATCCGACCAGCCGCGCCGAAGTCAAACGCTTCATCACTTCTGAACGCACGACCTGGACCAATTTGATCCGCTCGCGAAACATCCACGCTGACTAAAGCGATTGCTTCATGGCTGCGGCCAGGTGCAAGAACAGCGCCAGGCGCTCAAACCTGAAACCACCAAATGAACCGGAATTTTTTATGACTGATGTTTCCAGCCTTCGCCAGCAACTCGCCGCCCCCGGCATGGTCATCGCTCCCGGCGCCTACGACGGCATCGGCGCGCGGCTGATCGAACAGGCCGGCTTCGCTGCCGTCTACATGACTGGCGCGGGCACCTCGGCAGCACGCGGCTACCCCGACTTTGGCTTGCTCACCCTGACCGAGATGGTCGATAACGCGGCACTCATGGCGCGCGCCATCAGTGTTCCCCTGATCGCCGACGCCGACACCGGTTATGGCAACGAGCTGAACGTGACGCGCACCGTTCGCGAATACGAAGCGCGCGGCGTCGCCGCCATCCACATCGAGGATCAGGTCGCGCCCAAGCGCTGCGGGCACCTGGACGGCAAGGTGGTGATATCGCGTGAGGAGTTCGTCTCCAAGATTCGCGCGGCGGTGGAAGCCCGCCGTACGAAAGAATTCTTCATCATCGCCCGCACCGATGCGCGCGCCCTGATGGATATGGACGAAGCCATCTGGCGCGCCAATGCCGCGCTGGACGCCGGCGCCGACATGGCTTTCGTCGAAGCGACGCAAACGCTCGAAGAAGTCGCCGCCGTGCCAAAGCGCGTGCATGGTCCGTGCTTGCTCAACGTGGTACCGGGCGGGCGCACGCCGAATTTTGATTTGCGCGAGGCCGAGGCGATGGGCTACAAGCTCGCCATCCTGCCGGGGCTGATGCTCAAGGCCGCGATCGAAGCCGGCGACGCCGCGCTGGCCGACCTCAAGGCCACGAACATGCCGCCGAGCATGAACCGCTCGGTGGCAGAAACCTTCCGCCGTTTCGGCGCCGACGAATGGGACGCGCTGCGCACCCGCTTCAACAATGCTCCCTCTCCCGCCGGGGGAGGGCAGGGGTGAGGGCGGCACAGTGGTAACAGCGTGGGCCGTTCGAACTCCGTCGCCCCTCACCCCCACCCTCTCCCCAGCAGGGCGAGGGAGTAACACGAATAAGGAATGAATCTCATGACTTCACGAACTCTCTTCGACAAACTGTGGGACGCCCACGTGATTCGCGACCTGGGCAACGGCTGGGCGCTGCTGCACATCGACCGGCATTTGCTGCACGACCTGTCGGGTCCGCCGGCGCTGGCCGATGTTGCCGGGCGCGGTCTGCCGCTGGCCAACCCGGAGCTGGTGTTCGCCACGCCCGATCATGCGGTGTCGAGCCAGCCGGGCCGC
>JANXLW010000384.1 GCA_025354965.1 Betaproteobacteria bacterium | reverse complement strand
TTCCAAGTCGATGGACGCCAACAGCTACGACTCGGGCGACTGGTTCAATCGACTCGACTGGAGCTATAACGACAACTACTTCGGCAGCGGTGCGCCGCCCAAGGGCGACAACGGCAGCAACTATGGCCTGATCAAGCCACTGTTGGCCAATCCGGACATCAAACCGACCGCCGCCGAGATTGCGCTGGCACGCGACATGTTTCGCGATCTGCTCAAGCTGCGTTCCAGTTCTGCATTGCTGCGCTTGCGCTCAAGCGACGACATCAAGGCTCGGCTCAAGTTCTTCAACACCGGCTCAACACAAAATCCGACACTGTTGGTGGGTCACATTGATGGCGTCGGCTACCCCGGCGGCGGTTTCAGGGAACTGCTCTACTTTGTGAATGTGGACAAGATCGCCCACGACTTGCTGGTGCCGTCCGAGAAGGGCAAGCCCTATGTTTTGCACCCGGTGCATCTGGCCGGCAACGCTGCCGACAAAAACCCCGCCTTGCAAGCGCGTTTCGAGTCTGCAACCGGGCGCTTCAGCATCCCGGCACGCACCGCGCTGGTCTACGTCATCGATTGACAGAAGTTGCCGGTGACTTTGCCGAGTGCGCAGTTTTGCGCTGCCTTATGGTTGGTCATGGCACATCAGTTGGGGCGGCCAGACTCTTCAATTTTCGCCTCGGCAAGCAACCACTTGCGAAACGCCTTGACTGCCGGGCGGCCTGCAATGGCTTGCGGAGTGACCAAATAGTATGCATCCTGCTGCCCAACCATGATGTCAAAGGGTGCAACAAGTTTTCCTTCGGCGATGGCCGCTACAACCAATGGTTTGGAGGCCAGCGCGACGCCAAGTCCGTCGACCGCTGCAACGAATGCCAGGCCCGAATCGCTAAAGTGCGGCCCCGCGCTGCTGTCGACGCCGCTTACACCGGCGACTCTTAACCACTCTTCCCAGCTCGGGCGCGCTCGCTCGTTGCCAAGAGCGTCGTCGTGCAGCAGAACTTGAAACCGGATGTCCGCCACTTGGTGTAGCGGAGCCTTTGCCTGCAGCAATGCCGGGCTGCAAACTGCGATGTAGTCCGAACCAAACATGCGGTCAACGCGAAACCCCGGATAAACACCGGAACCAAATCGAATAACCACTTGCGAGTCTTCCTCACGCAAGTCGATGCTGTCGAATACGGCGGCACCGTCAGACTGATCGCGATCAATGCTGTTGAGAGACCTGATCACGTGCAGATTCAGGGTTGACTCGGTCTGGGTAAAGCGGCGCAGGCGCGGCACCAGCCAGCGTGTTGCGAAGGATGGCGGTGAGACGACGATCAGTTTGCCGGTGGCGACGTGTTCGTGCGCGGTTTCCACGGCAGCCGCAAAACACTCCAAGCCCGCGCGCACCTCGGGCAGCATGGCTTCGCCTTGCGGTGTGAGCTCCAGTGCGCGGGTCAGGCGGCGAAAAAGCGTCAGACCCAAAAACTCCTCCAACAACTTGATCTGATGACTCACCGCGGTCGGTGTCACCGACAACTCGGTGGCTGCATTTTTGAAGCTGAGGTGACGCGCGGCTGCTTCAAAGGCGCGTAGCGCATTCAGAGGCGGCAATCGATAGGACATGGCTGAGTTTTATTGCTTCATCGGATGAGATTTGATCGTTTGCTGCGTTGCAACATCTCCGTTATCGTAGCACCGTGTTCTCACAAGGGACACTTTTAAAGGAAAGATCCGACACCATGGAACAAAGTTATATCGATATAGAAGCCCGCATCCGGTTTGTGCAACAACAGCGCAGCGCTGCCTTGGGGAACCTGATTTCTGACATTGGCAGAAAGTGCAAACAGCTTTTTGCTGCCATGCAGTATCCCCGCTCGGCACAGCACGCCGCAGCTGCCAGGTCATCGGCCCTCATCGGCTACCCCTACTTGCCTTAAACCGCCCGGAGCTTTCATGAAAACCATTTTCAGTCTGGTCAATTTATTTGCAGGCATCATGCTTGTTATGGTCGGAGTGGCGATCTTCCTCAATGTGTCGCGCAACCCGTCAAGCGCTGGCGCTGGTGTCGTTGTCGTCGCTATGGGAGCCGCCTGCCTTTGGCTGGCGCGGCAATTCATCTCGGGTAAAAACACACAGATGAACGGGACTTACCTGTCACCGACAGGGCGTTAACGTCTCCGCACGGCGTCGACGCCAAGTACACCGGCGTCGTCGGCTCCGTGTCCGGCTGCGATGAGCTGATCCATTCGCGCTGCCACCGATGGCAGTGCCGCCAGCGGGCGATCACCCGCGGTTTCCAGCATCAGCCGCAGATCTTTGCGTGCCATGGCCAATTCAAAAGTCGGAGTGAAATTTCCTCTCGCCATATTGGCCCCGCGGCCCGCAATAATTGCATTCAAATCGAAAAAGCCAAAGGCCTTGATGGCGTCTTCGGGATTGACCTGGCTGGCCTGGGCCATGGTGAGCACATCGGCCAGCACTGCCGACATGCCAATGATCATGGCATTGCCGAATAATTTGTTCACCGCAGCAAGATCGCTGCGCTCGCCAAAATACTCCAGCTTGCCAGTCATTTTTGCCAGTTCGGTCTTGACGCTTTCGAACAGATTGCCGGGTCCCGCCGCCAGCATCGTCCCCTGGGCGTTGCGCGCCGCCGCCGGGCCCATGAAGACGGGGCAGTGCAGGTACTTCAACCCTTCGGCATGGAAGCGCTGGGCACGCGCTGCGGTCAGCGTCGGCAGTGTCGTCGTGTGATCGATGATGATGGCGTCGGCGTAGAGCCCGGCGCGCGCAGCGGCCAGTACTTCTTCAACGACAGCGTCGTCCTTGAGGACGAGGTGAACCCGTGACGCTCCGCGCACCGCATCAAGCGGGGTAGCTGCTGCGATCACGCCGAACTGCTTCAACGCATGAACTTTGTCCGCAGAGCGGTTCCATGCCATGACCGTGTCGCCACGTTTGGCTGCCGCCTCGGCGAAGGCACCGCCCAGCAGGCCGGTACCCAGAAATGAGATGTTAGACATAGGGGTGATCCTTCAGTGGGGTGTTACCAGAATATCTTACCGTGAGCTTGTTTTGTCTCCAATATTCGGTCCCGCCCAACTTGCTTGACATCCCGTCAGGGTTAATGTGCCATGAAGCGGTCGGAAACGACGGTCTGTGGGAACCTGCGACAGGCGTCAAGGTGTCAGCCCGTGAAACCACCCGCACAGCGCTAAACTCGGCGTGGCTGCTTTGGCCCACACGCGCAGGTTTTCGATTTGCTTTAACACAAAAAAGGGGCGTTATGAAATTTCGGCTGTTTTCGCGCAGGACTGAGGTAACCCGCGCATTGGGCGCGGCTCTGTGGTGGCTGGCAATCGCCAGTGGGACTTTCGCCGCAGAACCGGTTGTGCCAATTGCACCGGTCCGCGATGTGGTCCAGGTGCTGCACGGTGTGACGGTGCACGACCCCTACCGTTACCTGGAAAATGTCAAAGACCCCGAAGTGCAAACCTGGTTGCGCGCCCAAGGCGAAGTGACGCGCCAAACGCTCGACAAGATTGACCTGCATGAGCACTTGCTCAAGCGTATTAAGGAGTTGTCTATTGCCACTGGCGACAACATCAACAGCGTCGTGCGCATGCCGTTCGGCCGGGTTTACTATCTCAAACGCCCTCAGGGTGAAACCCAGTTCAAGCTGATGATGCGCATCGGTTTGGAAGGGGCAGAGAAGGTTCTGGTGAACCCCGAAGTCGATACCCAACGCACCGGCGTGCCGCACGCGGTGAACTACTTTGTGCCGTCGTGGGATGGCAAGTATGTGGCCTACGGTATGTCGGCCGGCGGTTCGGAGGATGCTTCCCTGTACATCCTGAATATCAACGACGGCACGCTGGTCGGTGCGCCCATCCCCCGTGTGCAGGAAGCTCTTGTGTCCTGGCTGCCAGACAGCAAGTCATTCACCTACAACCAACTCAAGGAGTTGAAGCCGGGGCAACCTGAGACCGAGACCTATCTTGACAGCCAGGTCATGTGGCTCAAAGTGGGTCAGCCGCAGTCGAAGGCGACGGCTGTTTTTGGCCCGACAGTCACAAAGCGACTGGGACTGGCAAGGCTGGACGTGGGTGGCATCATCTTCAGCGCGGACAGCAAATGGATGCTGGCTCGCACCACGGATACGACACTGCCTGAAGGTTTTCTGTTTGTCGCAAAAGTAGCTGATTTGGGCAAATCTGATGCGATCTGGAAAAAGATTTCGACCTATGCCGACAAGATTACCGACGTGGCGCTCAAGGGCAATGATCTCTATCTGATGACTTACACCCAGGCACCGCGCAACCAGGTCTTGAAGCTTGACCTGAACAAGCCGCAGTTGGCACTGGCGCGCGTGGTGGCGACGCCTCCCAAGGACGGTGTGCTGGAAGAATTTTCGCTCAACCGCGACGCACTGGTGGCCAGTATTCGTGAGGGCACTTCCATTGGTGTGCGCCGCTACGCGCCAGGTGACACAGCGGGCCAGGCCATTGCCATGCCGTTTCCTGGTGCAGCCGGTGTGCACGCCGATCCAGCGCATGCGTACAAGAATATTCTCTACAGCCTGAGTGGCTGGACGCAATTGCCGCGCACATTTGTTTTTGACGGCAAGGATTCGGTTGACTCCGGCTTGCGTACCCAAAAGGTTGAACCTGAGGTGCCGGAGATCGAAATCACCGAGGTCAAGGCCGCCAGCCATGACGGCACACTGATTCCCATGACCGTGCTGCACAAAAAAGGCATCAAGCTCGATGGCAACAACCCCACCTTGCTGGATGGTTACGGCGCTTATGGATTTTCGGAAACGGCACGATTTTCACCATCTTCCATGGTCTGGATCGAGCAGGGCGGGGTATTGGCCTATGCCAATGTGCGCGGCAGCGGTGTTTACGGCAACGACTGGTACAAAGCCGGCTTCAAAACCACCAAGTCCAATACCTGGAAGGACGGCGTTGCCTGCGCCCAGTACCTGATCAGGCAGGGCTATGCGTCCCCAAAAACGCTGGCGGTGATGGGCGGTAGTGCAGGCGGAATTTTTGTCGGACGCACCGTCACGACAGCGCCCGAACTGTTTGCCGCTGCCATTTTCAATGTCGGCATGATGGACACCATCCGCTCAGAGGAAAGTGCCAACGGCATCACCAATATTTCGGAGTTCGGCAGCGTCAAGAATGCATCGGAGTTTGCTGCGCTGCTGGACATGAGCACTTATCACAACATCAGGGACGGCACTGCCTATCCCGCTGTTTTGCTGGTGCACGGCTTGAACGATCCGCGCGTGGACGTGTGGGAAAGCGGCAAAGCGGCGGCACGTCTGCAAGCCGCCTCAATCAGCGGCAAACCGGTGCTGCTGCGTCTTGACACCCAGGCTGGACATGGCATTGGCAGCACCAGCACGCAGCGCTATGGCGAGGCAGCCGATATTTACAGTTTTTTATTGTGGCAAATGGGCCGGGCCCAAATCAAACCCTGAAGAGCATGAATCATGGCCATTCGAATCGTCAAACTTGGAACTGAGCGGACGCCTGGCGAAGGCCTGCGCATAGGGACCGTCAGGCGTCCACCGCGCGGCGTACCTAAAACCGAGTTTGCGCGCCAGAACTGGTACGACATCTGGTATCCCAACCTGGCGCCCAGCCCAGAGACCATGAAACTGGGTTAGCAAGCCGATGCGGCCCGGACCATTGCGCTATTGGCGAAGCTGTCTCAAAGCGCCGATTTTTCCATGGGCTGTTATTGCCAGGATGAGTCGCGCTGCCACCGCTCAATTCTGCGGGACTTGTTGAAAGAAGAGGGCGCCGTTGTGGCGCCGTGATGGCTGGCGGTTGAGACGCTGCTGACGGGTCTTGGCCTGCGGCTTGGTGATGGTTTTGGCGCAGGGCTATG
>JANXLW010000321.1 GCA_025354965.1 Betaproteobacteria bacterium | reverse complement strand
TCAAAACGCTTAACGACACGCTGGGCCACCCCAAAGGCGACCTGTTGCTGCAACAGGTCGCCCGCAATTTGCTGAACAGCCTACATGAAGGAGACACCGTGGCGCGCCTGGGTGGGGATGAATTCCTGGTGATGCTGGAAGACCTGAGTGACAACGCAATGCAGGCCGCTACCGAGGCCGAGTCAGTGGCAGAAAAAATCCTGGTCAACCTCAACGTGACTTATGAACTGGATGGCGACAAGTATCACAGCACTTGCAGTATTGGAATCGCACTGTTTGGCGAGCGTAAGGAAAATGTCGAGGAGCCTGTCAAACGAGCCGAACTGGCCATGTACCAGGCCAAGTCAGCTGGCCGCAATACCTTGCGTTTCTACGACCCGCAAATGCAGGCCGAAGTCTCGGCCCGTGCCGCACTTGAGATGGATATGCGCGAGGCGCTGGTGAGGCGTGAATTTCTGCTTTACTACCAGGCCCAGGTAACCGGAGAGCGACAGATTACCGGGGTGGAGGCGCTGCTGCGCTGGCGCCATCCGGTGCGCGGTATGGTTGCGCCCAACGAGTTCATCGCGCTGGCCGAGACCACAGGCCTGATCCTGCCCTTGGGTCAATGGGTGCTGGAAGCTGCCTGCGACCAACTGGTCCAATGGGCCAAGCGGCCAGAGCTGGCCGACCTCACGCTGGCGGTCAATGTCAGTGCCCGCCAGTTTCACCAGCGCGACTTTGCGGATCAAGTGCTGGCGGTGCTTGAACGCACCAGCATCAACCCGGGCCGGCTCAAGATCGAACTGACCGAGAGCGTGCTGATAAGCAATGTCGAAGATGTCATCGCCAAGATGAACGCCTTGAAAGCAGTAGGCGTTGGCTTCGCACTGGACGATTTTGGAACCGGCTTTTCGTCGCTCTCCTACCTGAAACGGCTGCCACTGGATCAACTCAAAATTGATCAAGGCTTTGTCAAAAACATTCTGCTTGACCCGAATGACGCCGCCATTGCCAAAATGGTCGTCGCGCTGGCCGACAGTTTGGGCTTGGTGGTTATCGCCGAAGGAGTGGAGACTGAGGCGCAACGGGAACTTCTGTCCGGCTTGGGCTGTCATGCCTATCAGGGCTATTTGTTCGGCCGCGCGTTGCCGCTGGCGGATTTTGAAGAACTGGTAAGTCGGGGTTGATCCAGTTCAGCTACCCTTCATGCCAGTGGCCTGGTCGGTGTTTTCTACAATGAGGCATGACATTCCTTGACCTGCTGCGCGCCGCAGAGCGCCAAAACGACTCCCTGCTGTGCGTTGGACTGGACCCCGAGCCGACCAAATTTCCAGCCAGCATGCGAGACGATGCCGCCAAAATTTACGACTTCTGCGCTGCCATCGTGGACGCCACGGCCGATCTGGTGATCGCCTTCAAACCGCAAATCGCCTATTTTGCGGCGCACCGTGCAGAAGATCAACTGGAGCGATTGGTAGCGCATATGCGCCGCAACGCTCCCCAGGTACCTGTCATCCTGGACGCCAAGCGTGGCGACATTGGCAGCACCGCACAGCAGTACGCCAAGGAGGCTTTTGAGCGCTACGGTGCCGATGCCGTCACGCTTTCTCCCTTCATGGGCTTTGATTCGGTGCAACCCTATCTGCAATACCACGACAAAGGGGCGTTTTTGCTGTGCCGCACCTCGAATCCGGGTGGCGACGATTTTCAGTCGCAGCGGCTCTCAAGTGTTGCGGGTGCGCCGCTTTTGTACGAACATGTTGCGCGGCTGGCGCAGGGGCCGTGGAATCTCAATGGTCAATTGGGCCTGGTGGTGGGAGCCACTTATCCGGCTGAAATTGAGCGGGTACGCGCTTTGGCGCCAACGCTACCGTTGCTGATTCCGGGTGTCGGTGCGCAAGGGGGCGATGCTGTGGCAACGGTAAAAGCAGGCTGGCGTGGTGTGAAAGGGGAAACAGTGGCGCCCATCATCGTCAACTCCTCGCGCGCCATCCTTTATGCTTCAAGCGGCGAAGACTTTGCCCAGTCTGCACGCCGACAGGCGCGCGAAACGCGAGACTTGCTGCAACTGGCCAAACTGCAAGCCTGAGAACCCGGTGCGTCCGGGCACCAGACCTGCGTTAGTTGCAGGCGCAGTGGATAATGAATCCGATCTTTTTCTGCAGGTCACGCCGTCATGACACCCGAAACGCCAACGTCACCGTTTTCTCGCAGCCTGCGGGTGGCTGGTGTGCTGGCGTGCCTTTTGATCGCCGTGTTTTCCGTTTATGTTTACTCGGAAAAGGCGATTGATCGCGCCAACGAGCGACGCTTTCAGTCGCAACAACTGGTAGATGAGTTGCGTCAGTCGTCCGATGACTTGACCCGCATGGCTCGCAGCTACGTGCAGACCGGCATTCCCATCTATAAACAGCATTACGTCGATATTCTGGATATCCGTGATGGCAGGAAATCGCGACCTTTGAATTACGATGGCATTTATTGGGATTTGATGGGTTTGAACGGAAAGCCACCGCGACCCGACAGCGGTGTCAAAGAGGCCATGCTGGACCGTATGCACCAAGCTGGGTTTGCCAAGGACGAACTCCGAAAATTGACGCAGGCCAAGGCCAATTCGGATCAGCTCACGCGCGTCGAGTTCGCGGCCATGGCACTGGTTGAAATGGACGGGTTGAGGCGAGAATCGGTGCGGGTTCAGGCCAGTCAGATGCTGTACAGCGCTGAATATCACCAGGCCAAAGCGGACGTCATGCGACCGCTGGACGACTTTCACCAGTTGATGGACCAGCGCACCCTGCATGAGGTTAGCGAGGCGACGGCAAACGCAGCATTGCTTCGCGGGATCTTCATATTGCTGGGGTTGGGTTTGTTGCTGTCTCTTTGGCGCAGCTACAGAGCGCTTCGCGCCACATTGGGTGGAACTGTCGACGAGATTCATTCGCACATTACCCGTATCGGCCAGGGCAGCTTCAGTGACACCATTGTGGTTGCACCGAAAATGGAAAGCAGTGTGCTGGGCCGGTTGGCACAGACGCAGCGCCAGCTCAGCGAAATGGAGTCTTCGCGTCGACATTCAGACGCCAAATTCAAACGCTTGGCCCGGCTCTTCGCAGCGCTCAACGCCTGCAATCAGGCCATTGTTAGATGCGCCAACGATAACGAATTGTTCGAGCAAGTGTGCCGCGCCACAGTGGAGCACGGCGGCCTCAAGATGGCCTGGATTGGTCTCGTTGATGCCGCAACCGGCAGGGTCAAGCCAACGGCCTCTTTTGGCGCAGGACTTGAGTATTTAAGGGATCTGCGTATTTCAGTAAACGCCGCCGATGCGGCGGGTCGGGGACCCATTGGCATCACGATTCGCGGCGACCAAGCTTACTGGTGTCAGGACTACCGCAGCGACCCCAACACCGCCCTGTGGCATGCCGCAGCCAAGAGTTTTGGCTGGGCTTCCGTTGCGGTATTGCCGTTGCATCGAAATGGATCAGTGATCGGGGTTCTGTCCGTGTACGCCGGTGTGGTTCATGCGTTTGATGAGCAAATTCAAAGCCTGCTGGCAGAAATGGCGTCCGACATCGACTATGCGCTAAAGAACTTTGATCGTGAAGCGGCGCGCCTGCAAACTGACAAAAAGGACGCTCTGCGAAGCTTCATGATGGAGCGCCTGACCAGCGAGTTACCACTGAAGCAGGTGTTGAGGGATTTCGTCCTGCAGATGGAGGACGCGATACCGGGCGCGCTGTGTGCGTGTATGTTGCTGGATCAGGCGGGGCCGTGCCTGCGGCCTGGTGCGGCGCCCAATCTTCCTGATTTTTTTATTGCTGCGATGGACGGCTTGCAAATTGGATCGAAGTCGGGTGCTTGCAGCCTGGCGGCGTTTAGCGGTCAACGCGTGGTAGTGGACAACATTGCAACGCACCCCGATAGCGTTGATAGCGCGGATCTGGCGCAGCAGGCTGGGCTGGCGTCCTGCTGGTCGGAGCCGATTCGCTCGGGAGCCAACCAGTTGTTGGGCATATTCGCGATCTACCACCGCACGCCCCGCCTGCCAGTGGCGCGCGAAATCGAGTTGATTGAAATGGCCGCCCACCTGAGCGCCATCGCCATTGAACGCAAGCATGCGGAAGTGCATGTGCAACTCAGAGCCAGGGTGTTTGAGCAGAGCAATGAAGCGATCATGATCACCGACAGTCAACGCCGTATCGTTCGGGTCAACCGCGCCTTCAGTCAGATCACAGGCTACAGTGAAGCGGAGGCACTGGGTCGCAACCCCAACATGTTGTCATCGGGGCGCCAGGATGAGAATTTTTATCGCGCCATGTGGGAGTCCTTGTTGACCCATGGTCAATGGCAGGGTGAGTTGTGGAATCGGCGCAAAGACGGTAGCCTCTACCCGGAATGGCTCTCCATCAGCGAGTTGCGCGACCCCGGTGGCGTGGTCATGAACTATGTCGCCATTGCTACCGACATCACCCAGCGCAAGGAAGATGAGCAGCGCATCCGCATGCTGGCCGATTTCGATGCGCTTACTGGATTACCCAATCGACGCCTGCTAAAGGACCGCAGCGACAACGCGCTGCGTCAGGCGCAGCGCCAGGGTGAGGCACTGGCGCTGATGTTCCTCGACCTTGATCGCTTCAAAAATGTGAATGATTCGCTGGGGCACCAGGCCGGTGACGAGTTGCTGATTCAAGTGGCGCAGCGTCTCAAAGGTGTGCTGCGCGAGCAGGACACCGTATGTCGCCTCGGCGGTGACGAGTTTGTTCTGTTATGTCCGGGCACAGACGCAGCCGGAGCAGCCAATTTGGCGACTAAATTGCTCGATAGCACGGCGCAAAAGCTGCAAATTGACATGCAGGAACTGACGGTCACGTTTTCCATTGGCGTCGCCCTCTATCCAGCTGACGGCGATACTTTTGAGGCGCTTTCGATGTGCGCCGACACTGCCATGTACCGTGCCAAACAGGATGGGCGCAACGCCTACCGCTTTTTTACACAGGCGATGCAACTCGAATCCAGCCGTGGCCTGCAACTCGAAAACGACCTGCGCTGCGCGCTTGAGTTGCGCCAATTGCAACTGGTATACCAGCCGCAGGTGTCGCTGCGTGGTGGCCGCGTCGTTGGTATGGAGGCCTTGCTGCGCTGGCAACATCCGACATTGGGGTCGGTGCCACCGGAAGAATTCATACCGGTTGCCGAAGAGTGCGGACTGATTTTGTCGATCAGTGAATGGGTACTTAGAACCGCAACCCGACAGTTGCGTGACTGGCTTGATGCCGGACTGCCGGTGCAGCAGATGGCAGTCAACCTGTCGGCGACCCAGTTTCGTCACGAGAGCCTGCCAGGCTTGGTCTCCCAGGTGCTGGAGGAGACCGGTTTGCCGGCGCAATCCCTTGAATTCGAGTTGGCAGAGAAGATAGCGATGGACGACCCTTTGGGCGCTATCGTCATCATGAACAAACTGCACCAGTGTGGCGTACGCATGTCGATTGACGACTTTGGCACCGGCTATTCTTCCTTGAACTACCTCAAGCGCTTTCGGGTCTATAAACTCAAGATTGATCAGTCTTTTGTGTCCGACATTGACCACGACCCGGATGACAAGGCGATCATCGTCTCCATCATCGCACTAGCCCGCAGCATGGGCTTGCTGACCATTGCCGAGGGCGTGGAGACGCAGGGCCAACTGGCTTTTTTGCTGGATCAAGGTTGCGATGAAGCGCAGGGGTTTTTTTACAGCGCGCCACTGTCTGCCGAGCATTTCGAATTGTTTGTACGCCAGCATGCCGAGCGTTATGAAGGGAACTCGGTCCCTATTGGTTGGCTGCGCTGAGGTTCTGATTGCGCCGGAGCGCTCTGCTGCAGCAGTCGCTTCAGGTAGCGTCCGGTGTGGCTGGCCGGGTTGGCGGCAATGTCTTCGGGTGTGCCTACCCCGACCACAGCGCCACCACCAGCGCCGCCCTCCGGACCCATGTCAATCAGCCAGTCGGCGGTTTTGATGACATCCAGGTTGTGCTCGATGACAACGATGGTGTTACCTGCGTCGCGCAACTGGTGCAGTACTTTGAGCAGCAGATCGATGTCTGCAAAATGCAGACCGGTGGTCGGCTCGTCCAGAATATAGAGTGTTCGACCGGTGTCGCGTTTGGAGAGTTCGAGCGCCAGCTTGACGCGCTGCGCTTCGCCGCCTGACAAGGTGGTGGCGGCCTGGCCCAGTCTGATATAGCTCAAACCGACATCCAGCAGCGTATGCAGCTTGCGCGCGATACTTGGCTGCGCCTTAAAGAAATCAAAAGCCGCCTCGACTGTGAGGTCGAGAATTTGTGCGATGTTCTTGCCCTTAAAAAGAATTTCCAGTGTTTCGCGGTTGTAGCGCTTGCCAGCGCATACATCACACGGCACGTAAACGTCGGGCAAAAAGTGCATTTCCACCCGTACCATGCCGTCACCCTGGCAGGCTTCACAGCGACCGCCACCACCGGATGCGCCGACGTTGAAGCTGAAACGCCCAGGCCCGTAGCCGCGCTCGCGTGCCACCGGCACCTCGGCCATCAGCTCGCGAATGGGTGTAAACAGGCCGGTGTAGGTGGCAGGGTTGGAGCGTGGCGTGCGCCCAATCGGAGATTGGTCGACATTGATCACCTTGTCAAAATACTCGATGCCTTCAATCGCTTCATGCACCGCCGGTTCGTCATGCGCCCGGTAGAGCTGGCGCGCCACTGCCGCGTACAGCGTGTCATTCACCAGGGTCGATTTGCCCGAGCCAGAGACGCCGGTCACGCAGGTCAACAGGCCCACCGGAAACTCCACATTCACACCACGCAGGTTGTTCCCGCTGGCATTGACGACGCGAATGGCTTGCCGGCTCCCCTGAGTTGCCAGGTGGGCGGCGTGACGATCAGCCCATGCCAGTGCTGCTCGGCTGGGGAGCGTTTTGGGTGTGAGTTTTTTCTCTGGTGCGCACTGGGCAGTGGCAGGCAGCCAGGCGGTGCGGCGTGCCGGTACGGCAATCTTCAGGATGCCCGCCAGGTAGCGCCCGGTCAGCGACGCGGGGCTGGCCTTGACTTGCTCGTAGCTGCCTTGCGCGACGACCCTGCCGCCATGCACGCCGGCACCGGGGCCCATGTCGATGACATGGTCGGCGGCTCGCATCATGTCTTCGTCGTGTTCCACCACCAGCACGCTGTTGCCGATGTCGCGCAGGTGTTTCAGAGTGTCGATCAAGCGCTCGTTGTCGCGCTGATGCAGGCCGATGCTGGGTTCGTCCAGTACATACATCACACCAGTCAGACCGGAGCCGATTTGCGATGCCAGGCGAATGCGCTGCGACTCGCCACCACTCAAGCTTTCGGCGCTGCGGTCTAGGCTGAGGTAGTTCAGGCCGACATCGTTGAGAAATTTCAGGCGCAAGCCGATTTCACGCACCACCTTGCTGGCAATCTCGCCCTTGGCGCCATGCATCTGCAAATTGCTGAAGTAGTCCCAGGCTTCGCGCAGGGTGATGTGACTGACCTCGAAAATGGCACGCGCTTGTGCGCCCTCGCCAATCTTGACATGGCGGGCCTCGCGGCGCAGCCGGGTGCCAGCGCATTCCAGGCAGGCTTGGCTACTGCGGTAGCGTGCCAGATCTTCCCGCACCACTGCAGAGTCGGTTTCCCGATAACGCCTCTGCATGTTGGGAATGATGCCCTCAAAGACATGTATTTTGCTGACCTTCCTGCCCGGCGCGACGCCGCTGTCGTCTTTCACCGGACCCGAGTCCATGTGGTAGCTGAATCTGATTTCTTCTTCACCCGAACCCTGCAGCACTGCCATTTGCACTGATTGCGCCAGCGTATCAAATGGCTGCTCCAGATCAAATTTGTAATGCCTGGCCAGACTCTCCAGCAGCGCAAAATAATAGGCGTTGCGACGGTCCCAGCCTTTGATGGCGCCACTGGCCAAACTCAGGCTCGGGAAAGCCACCACGCGAGCCGGGTCAAAAAACTCCTGCGAGCCCAGCCCGTCACAGGCCGGACAGGCACCCACCGGTGAGTTGAACGAGAACAGACGTGGCTCCATTTCGGCGATCGAGTAGCTGCACACCGGGCAAGAGAACTTGGCGTTGAACAGATGTTCTTTCTGTTTGTGTCCGCCGTCATCATTTTGATGCTCGCCATCGATTTCAAGCACGATGGCGCGACCGCCCGCGACTCGCAAAGCGGCCTCAAAACTTTCGGACAGGCGTTGCTTCAAATCCGCTCGCACCTTGACGCGGTCAATGACGACGTCAATGTCGTGTTTTTCCGTTTTCTTGAGCTGCGGCAGTTGGTCAAACTCGTACGCCTGCCCGTTCACCCTGAAGCGCACATAGCCCTGCGCCTGCATGTCGGCAAAGACGTCGAGAAACTCACCCTTCTTCTCGCGCGCCAGGGGCGCCAGAATCAACAGCCGTGTGTCCGCCGGCAGGGCCAGCACCGCATCGACCATTTGACTCACGGTTTGGGCCTGTAACGCCAGCCCGTGCTCCGGGCAGTACGGCGTGCCGGCACGGGCAAACAGCAAGCGCAGGTAGTCATGAATTTCGGTCACTGTGCCCACTGTGGAGCGCGGGTTGTGCGAGGTGGCTTTTTGCTCGATCGAGATGGCTGGCGAGAGACCCTCGATCATGTCGACGTCGGGCTTGTCCATTAACTGCAAAAATTGGCGCGCGTAGGTCGAGAGGCTTTCCACGTAGCGCCGTTGGCCCTCGGCATACAAGGTGTCAAACGCCAGGCTCGACTTGCCCGAGCCACTCAAGCCGGTGATCACCACCAGCTGGTTGCGTGGAATATCGAGGTCAATATTCTTGAGGTTATGCGTTCGCGCACCGCGAATACTGATGGTCTGCTGTTGCAGGGCCACGGCAAGGTACTTGCCATCCGGATGGTGTTCGAAGGGGTTGCCGTCAGAAGTGGAGATCAAGTTTAAAAGGCCCAGGAAAACCCACGATGATAGTCAATGCAGCGACCGGTAACACCCTATCGCGCTTTGAGGTGAATCGAATCGGGGACAATCGGGCGTTTTGTTGCCGTCACGTTTCGCGGTTTTGAGTGTTGGAGAGCCCTGTTTTGCCTAAAATTGATACTTCGCGTGAGGGAGAAAGCGCTGTTGTTGCCAGCCGGATGACGCCCACGGAGCGGCGCGCCAGCTTTTCCCTGGCCTCCATCTTTGCGCTGCGCATGCTGGGCTTGTTCCTGATATTGCCGGTGTTCGCGATTGAAGCCGGCAAGTACCCAGGAGGCGACGATCCGGCCCTGATTGGCCTGGCCATGGGCTTGTATGGCCTGACCCAGGCCATGCTTCAATTTCTCTATGGCATGGCATCCGATCGACTTGGGCGCAAGCGCGTCATTGTGTTCGGCTTGCTGCTGTTTGCGCTGGGCAGTTTTGTGGCGGCGTTGGCCCCCAGCCTGACCTGGCTGGCCATTGGCCGTGGCGTGCAGGGTGCCGGTGCCGTCTCGGCGGCGGTGACCGCCCTGCTGGCGGACCAGACCCGCGATGCCGTGCGCACCAAATCAATGGCGCTGGTGGGTGCCAGCATCGGGCTGATGTTTGCGCTGTCGCTGGTATTGGCGCCCTTGCTGGTGGCCTATATCGGCCTGGCCGGTCTGTTTGCCATGACCGGCAGTTTGGCCTTGCTGGGCGTGGCGGTGGTGATCTGGTGGGTACCGCCCGAGCCATTGCAGCACAAAAATTTGCCGCGCGGCAGTCTGATGGAAGTGTTGCGGCTTTCGGCCTTGCTGCGCCTGAACTTTGGCGTATTTGTGTTGCACGCGGTACAACTGGCGATGTGGATGGCAGTGCCCGCCATGCTGGTGCAGGCCGGCGTGGCACGTGAACACCACTGGTGGATTTATTTGCCCGCTGTGCTGGCATCATTTCTGGTGATGGGTGGTTTGTTCCCAATGGAAAAGCGGGGCTACATGCGAGCCGTGTTTTTGAGCGCTGTCGGGCTCATCGCCCTCGTGCAGTTGGGCTTTTTGGCGGTGACCGCCAGTGCCCCCAGTGTTGGCCTGCTGGCACCTTTGCTGTTTGCTTTTTTTTGCGGCTTCAATGT
>JANXLW010000289.1 GCA_025354965.1 Betaproteobacteria bacterium | reverse complement strand
GATGTTTTCCTTGAGGACGCTGAGTTTGACATGGCCTTTGAATGCGCCGATGTACTCAGGCAATGGTTGCACGTAGAGCCAGGACACAGTGGAGGCTTCACTTTGCTCTGAAATCCAGTTGGCGAGTTTTTTTAACCCGAGACGGCGCAGCATCCGGCGTTTGCTGAAATCAACTTCACTGACCAGCAATTTTCCCGCCTGAAAATCCAAGCTAATGTCATAGACTACTTCGACTTCGTGGTCGTCCATGTCCAGGATTTTCTTGTCCAGAATGTGGCCGCGCAAGAGTATCGATCCTTCCGGTGCCGGCCGTTCATAGTCACGCGGCCCGTTGACATCAAAGACAATTTCAGTGTTGGAGATCAGCGTCAGCTTGTCCCAGGGCAATAAGAGCGAGGGGTAGCCAAAGGAGCGACTGATGACAAAGTGACTCACCTCAGGTAACTTGCCGGTTTCGACGATAACCATATCTTCAAGCCTGCCAATGTGTTCAGCCCTGAGATAAACCTTGCGTCCAATGATTTCGCTCAGGAAGAACTTGTGTTCCAGCAAGGTCATCATTGGGGTGCTCCCGCGCTCAAAGTCACCACAAATTTGTAGACGATCAAGCCCACCAGCAACAGCAGGTAAATCCGCAAAGCCATCAGCGACATCTTGACCAAGGGAGTCATCTCAATGTGCGGTTTGCTGTAACGCTGGTTGATTTCCCGGAATTTCCTGACGAGGCGATTAAAACTTGAAACCATGTGAGTGTCCTTGGAGATCAGTGAAACAGGTTGGGAAACATGACGCTGACCCCATACAACGTGGACAAAATCACGATGGCAATGACGATAAACCCGCCGATCACGTTTTCAGTCAAGCTGTTGCAGTAGTCACCCATGTGTCTCTTGTCGTTCAGAAGCAAGATCAAGAATACCAGTGCAGCTGGTAACAAAGTCACAGCCACCACTTGCACAAACAGAGTGATAAGTACCAGGGGCGCCCCGGGAATCAGCACCACCAGTCCGGCTGTGATCAGGGTAAAAAAGTAGGTAATGTAAAACCAAGGTGCTTCCTTGATTTTTTGATTCAGCGAATGTGCCCAGCCAAAAATCTCGCCAAACGCCCAGGAACTAGCCAGTGAAATACAGATGGCTCCGAGCAAACCCGCATCAAACAGGCCAATGGCCATGAAGGTGCCCACGTAATGGTTGGTCTTCATGAGCATGGTGGCCGCCTGAGCTGCGTCGTCAACAGCCACACCTTTGAGGACGGCACCCGTCAGTATCACGATGAAGATGGCAACCACCACGGTAAAAACAGCGCCGACCAAGGTATCGAACTTGCCCCAAGGAATGTCCTTTTCCAACATGCCTTTGTCAACGACGGCACTTTGCTGAAAAAACAGCATCCACGGCGCAATGGTGGTTCCAATGTTGGCCATCAGAATGAAAAAAAGCTCACCATTGAAACCACCAGGGAAGTTTGGAATCAGACCGTCTCTGAAAATGTCTGAAACCGAAGGATGCACCATGAATGCCGCCGGGATATAAATCAGATTCAGAGTGCAAAACAGCAGCGCAATTTTTTCCCAGGTCCAGTAGCGTCCGTTAATGACGATGAAGCCCATGAGAGTAACAACACCCGTGACCGTGATCCACGGTGCCACACCAAAGATGCTCAAGGCCGAGGTCATTCCGATGAATTCTGTGACCAGGGTCAGCCAGTCAACAATCATCAGGTCGATCAGCGAAAACCATCCCCAAAAGGCTCCGAAGCCGTCAAAGATGGCTTCCGCATGGCCGCGCTTGGTGACCGCACCCAATCGCACCGTCATTTCCTGCACGTAGTAGGCAACTGGGATAAGAATCAGCAGAAACCAGATCAGGTTAAAGCCATATTTGGCACCTGTTGCGGCGTAAGTCGTGATCCCGCCAGCGTCGTTGTCTGCCACCATCACCACCAGGCCTGGGCCAGCAATGACCAGATAGAGTCGGATGGCTTTCCAGTATTTACTGAGCTTGTAATAGAGTTTAGAAAAGGGACCCATCTCGATGCCAGTATAGTGATAAATGAAGCCGAAGTTGCAGACGCTTCCCTGGTTGGAAAATGCTCAGAATTCGATAAATGCCTGGGCCGGCGGGTTGAATTCCCGCAAAGTTGCCCGGTGTGAAAGACCGGTTACGCTGCATTGCAGCCCGTTGGCTCGTGCTTGTAGGGGCTGTCGGTGATGCTGACTTCCCAGCCGCCCGCCAGGGCAAGACCCGGCTACATCGATCACTAACCGCAAAATGCGCTAAGGTAGCGCCATGAATATTTCTTTTTGGCGCCTGGGTTGGCGCTCTTTGTGGCGTGACCTGCGTTCGGGCGAACTCAAATTACTCATTGTGGCGGTAACGCTGGCGGTGGCGGCATTGACGGCGGTGGGCTTCTTTGCCGACCGGCTCAAAGGTGGTTTGCAACGCGACGCGCGCCAGTTGTTAGGTGGCGATGCTGTCATTTCCAGTGACAACCCGACACCTGAAGCGTTTCTTGAGAAGGCGCGCGCGCTGGGCCTGGAAGTGGTTCAAACGCTGGGTTTTCCGACCATGGCCCGCGCCACTGACGCCAAGGGTGGCGCGGCGAAGCTGGTTGCGCTGAAAGTGGTGGAGTCGGGTTACCCCTTGCGCGGCAACCTCAAGATAGCAAGCCAACCGGGCGCGCCGGAAGGGGTCACGCGCGCCATTCCCGCCGCCGGTGAAGCCTGGGTGGAAGCGTCCTTGCTTGACGCCATCGGCGTTCAGATGACCGATGAGTTACTGCTGGGCGATGCCAGTCTGCACATTGCAAAAATTATTGTGAACGAGCCCGATCGCGGCGCTGGTTTCATGAATTTTGCGCCGCGCGTCATGATCAACCGTGCCGATGTGGAGGCGACGAAATTAATACAACCAGCCAGTCGTTTGACCTACCGCATGACAGTGGCTGGTGACGAGAAGCGTATCCAGACCTTTGTCACCTGGGCGTTGCAAGAAGTTAAAAGTCCGAAGGTGCGCGGTGTGCGGGTCGAGTCGCTGCAAGGAGGCCGACCGGAGCTGGGGCAAACGCTGGAACGGGCCGAAAAGTTCCTCAACCTCATTGCCTTGCTGGCCGCACTCCTGAGTGCCGTGGCAGTGGCGCTGGCAGCGCGTGGCTTTGCAGCCAACCATCTGGACGACTGCGCCATGCTGCGCGTGCTGGGTTTGAGTCAGCGTACCATCGCGTCTGCTTATACCTTTGAGTTCACGCTGATAGGCGTGCTGGCCAGTGGCCTGGGCGTGGTTTTTGGCTACGCGGTGCACTATGTTTTTGTGCTGCTGCTGGCGGGTTTGGTGGATGCCGCGCTGCCCGCAGCCGGACTCTGGCCGGTCATTTTTGGCATGGGCATGGGCCTGACACTGTTGCTGGCTTTTGGATTGCCGCCGGTGTTGCAATTGGCCCAGGTGCCGCCACTGCGCGTGATACGCCGCGATGTCGGCAATCTCAAACCGGCCTCCATTGGTGTGCTGGCGGTGGGTGTGGCCGGTTTTGCCACCTTGCTGCTGGCCGCCAGCAGCGACATCGTGCTGGGGCTGATCGCGGTCGGTGGCTTTGCCGCGGCAGCCGTCGTGTTTGCGGCCTTAAGCTGGTTGGCCGTCAAGCTGCTGCGCCGCAGTGTGGTTGAGAGCACGGCACCGCGCTGGCTGGTGCTGGCAACCCGGCAAATTTCGGCACGCCCGGCATTTGCGGTGGTGCAGGTCAGTGCCCTGGCCATCGGTTTGCTGGCCCTCATTTTGCTGGTGCTGTTGCGTACCGACCTGATCAGCAGCTGGCGCAAAGCGACGCCGGTGGATGCGCCGAATCGCTTTGTCATCAACGTCATGCCGGAGCAGGGCGAAGCTTTCAAACTGGCCTTGCGCGAGGGTGGGGTGAGCAAGTTTGACTGGTACCCGATGATCCGCGGGCGGCTGGTTGCGGTCAACGGCAAAACGGTGACGCCGGACGACTATGTGGACGAGCGCGCCAAACGCCTGGTGGACCGCGAGTTCAACCTCTCCAACAGCGCCAGGCAGCCGTTGCAAAATGAAGTGGTGGCCGGCAAATGGACCGAGGAAGAGCAGGACGCCATCAGCGTCGAGGAGGGCATTGCCAAAACACTGGGCCTTCATATTGGTGACATGCTGCGCTTTGATGTGGGCGGCGTGCTGACAGACTCCAAAATAAGTTCTTTGCGCAAAGTGGACTGGGGCTCGATGCG
>JANXLW010000282.1 GCA_025354965.1 Betaproteobacteria bacterium | reverse complement strand
GTGAACCGGTCTGCTCGACGATGCCATCGCGCATCACAACAATCTTGTCGGCCATCGTCATGGCCTCGATCTGGTCGTGCGTGACATAGACAGAAGTTGTTTTGAGGCGCTGGTGCAGCTCCTTGATTTCGGTGCGCATCTGCACCCGCAACTTGGCGTCCAGATTGGACAGGGGTTCATCGAACAGGAACACCTGCGGATCACGCACAATGGCACGTCCCATGGCGACCCGCTGACGCTGCCCGCCTGATAACTGACGCGGAAAGCGATCGAGCAGATCGACCAGTCCCAGGATGTCGGCAGCCTTCATGACCCGTTCGTCGGCCAACGTCTTGGGCTGTTTCGCCAGCATCAGGCTAAAGGCCAGGTTGTCGCGCACCGTCATGTGGGGGTACAGCGCGTAGTTCTGGAACACCATGGCGATGTCGCGCTCCTTGGGCATCATCTTGTTCACCACTTTGCCGCCGATCAGGATTTCGCCGCCGCCAATTTCTTCCAGGCCCGCAATCATGCGCAGCAAGGTGGATTTGCCGCAACCCGATGGCCCGACCAGCACGGCGAACTGGCCGTCTTCAATGTCGATGTTTACGCCGCGAATGATATGGGTTGCGCCGAAATACTTTTCGACACCTCTGATTTGAACGGTAGCCATGGTCTCCTGGGAATTGTGTTTTTATACCCAATTCTTTGTACCATGAAAAATTCAGGATGTCATCAGCATCAACCAGTGAAGAGGGGCCATGGCTCAGCTACCATTTGAGAAAACACCCTGCGGGTAAGGCGTGCGCCAGTCCAGTCCGGCGGAGGTGCCACCTGATTGCATGCCTCTCGCCGGTCGGTACTCACAACCGACCCAACCGGCATAGCCCAGATCGTCTAGCAGGGAGAAAAGATAAGGGTAGTTAAGCTCGCCGGTGTCCGGTTCGTGGCGTTGGGGCACCCCGGCGATCTGAATGTGGCCGACGCGCCCGGTTGGCAGGTATTGGCGCAGTTTCATCGCCACGTCACCTTCTGCGATCTGGCAGTGGTACAAGTCCATTTGCACCTTGAGGTTGGACGCGCCGACAGCCGCGACCACCTCATGCGCATGGTCTTGCCGGTTCAGAAAAAAGCGTGGAATGTCGCGTGTGTTGATCGGCTCGATCAGCACATCAATGCCTTGTTTGGCTGCCTCCAGCGCCGCCCAGCGCAGCTGCTCGACATAAGTAATGTGGTGCGTTTGCCGCTGGCTGCTGGCTGGCTGCAGCCCGGCCATGACGTGAATTCGCGGGCAATGCAGGGCAGCCGCATAGTCGAGTGCCTGCCGGATGCCGCTTTGAAACTCCGCTTCGCGTCCGGGCAGACAGGCCAGACCACGCTCGCCCGCCTGCCAGTCGCCAGGCGGCGCATTGAACAGCACCTGCTGCAGGTTGTGGGCGGTGAGACGCGCTGCGATTTCACGGCTCTCGTAGGCGTAAGGAAAAAGATATTCGACGGCCTTGAAACCGTCTTGTGCGGCAGCCGCAAAACGGTCCAGAAAATCGATCTCGGGGTAGAGCATGGACAAATTGGCAGCAAATTGAGGCATAGCGTTCACCAGCGGGCGCCGAAGGTCTGGCGCAGTTCATCGATTTGGGATTCGGTCAAAGGCTCAGCCGGTGATGGGCCGAGACTTTGCAGCCGGGCGCTTTCTTCGAGTTCTTCCAGCGTTGCCATTGCAGCGGCAGGCGAGTCGTGCCAGACGTTAGGGCCGAGTCGCTCCAGCATGACGGCGCGAATCGGCGTGCCGGCTTCGCCATAGTGGCGAATCACCTGTGCCACCTGCCGCGCAGTTTCGGGCGCACCGGGACGCCGGTAAGCCAGCAGGGGCACGTGTCCAACCTTCATCACAAAGTAAGGTGTGACGGCAGGCAACAGTTCTCGCCACTGCCGATCTTGCGGCAGCCGCTCCTGCCCGCCAAGCTGCAATGACCGCGCTACACAGTGTCTGGAATGGGTGTGGATCACACAGCAGGTGTTCGGATCAAATGGCTTCGTCGCCTGGTAGATGTGTGCATGAAGCGCCATGGTTTTGCTGGCACGATCGCCGCTGAGTTGTTGTGACTGCGCGTCCAGTCGGGCCAACCGGACCGGGTCGAGAAAGCCCAGGCAGGCATCGGTCGGGGTGATCAGATAACCGCCGCCCTGCGACTCATCCAGCTGCACACTGATGTTGCCGGCGCTGGCGTGCACATAGCCGCGCTCGAACAGGCTACGCCCGACACGGCAGATCTCTTCACGGGCTTGCGACTCAGTCATTGCAGGATGGTAAAGGCTTTGCTGAAGAAAGCGTCGCTGCCAAAATTACCCGACTTCAGCGTCAGATGCAGGCCTGCGCCGGGCGCTGCATCGGTGTGGGCATGACACCAGGGCACACCGGGATCGATTTGCGGGCCGATCTTCATTTGCTCGATGTTCAGGGCCTGCACACAGGCGCCTGCGGTTTCGCCGCCGGCGACCACCAGTTGGCGCACGCCGCGCCGCACCAGACCACTGGCAATCGCAGCCAGGGTGCGCTCAACCAGCGCGCTGGCTTGCATCACACCAAGTTGTCCTTGCGCCTGCTTGACGGCAAGCGTATCGGCGGTCGAATAAATGAGCACCGGTCCCCGGCCGAGCAGGGGCTCTGCCCAGGCCAGTACTTCGGCTGCCACATCGATACCGGCACTCTCCTTTTGCGCCACCTGCATCGGATCGATGCCCAGCGCTGGATATCCGCACTGGATGAAAGAGCGAACCTGCCGGTTGCTGGCCAGTGAGCAACTGCCTGACACCACTGCTTGCCCACCGGTGGCGGCAGGCAGTGCACTGGCGGTGCTGGAGGGTGCCAGTCCGAAGTTGGCTGGCAAGCCGATGGCAACGCCCGAACCCGCAGTCACCAGCGCCATACCCTTCAATGCCAGGCCCAGGCGCAGCAGATCATCGTTGGAGACTGCGTCCACGATGGCCAGTCCGACACCCTGCGCCCGCAGCGCATCGATGCGCCGGCGGATCGCGACCTCACCCTGCGCCACCACCTGGTAGTCAATCAGCCCGACCTTGCGGCGACATTGCGCCTGTAGCACGCGCACCAGATTGGCATCGGTCATCGGTGTAAGAGGGTGGTTTTGCATGCCGCTCTCATTGAGCAACACGTCGCCAACAAACAAATGTCCCTTGAAGACAGTGCGCTGGTTGTCGGGAAAAGCCGGCGTGGCGATGCTGAAATCGCAGCCGTGTGAGACCGTCAGCGCGTCCATCAAGGCTTCGGTCACGGGGCCGATATTGCCGTCGGCTGTGCTGTCAAAGGTGGAGCAGTATTTGAAGTAAATCTGCTGCGCGCCCTGCGCTTGCAACCAGCGTAGCGCGGCCAGTGACTGCGCAATGGCTTCGTCTTTGGGGACAGTGCGCGACTTCAGTGCCACCACCACGGCGTCGGCATCCGACTGCAGCGCTTGCTCTGGTACGCCGATCACCTGCACCACCCGCATACCCGAACGCACCAGGTTGTTGGCGAGATCTGTTGCGCCGGTAAAATCGTCGGCAATACAGCCCAGCAGGATGTGCCCCCCGCTTGCCTGGCGCGGCCCCGCGCTGAGCTGGGCACTGCTCATGGCTTCTTGGGCAACTCAATGCCGGGAAAAATCTTGATCACCGCACTGTCGTCCTCGCGCGCAAAGCCGGCAGTTGACGCTTGCATGAACATCTGGTGTGCGGTGCTGGAAAGCGGTAGCGGGAACCGAGTAGCGCGCGCCACGTCGAGCACCAGCCCAAGGTCCTTCACAAAGATGTCCACCGCCGACAGCGGCGTGTAGTCACCGCTGAGCACATGGGCCATGCGGTTCTCGAACATCCAGCTGTTACCGGCGCTGTGGGTAATGACCTCGTATAGCGCAGCCGGGTCCACACCTTCGCGCAGCCCCAGCGCCATAGCTTCAGCGGCGGCGGCAATGTGCACGCCGGCCAGCAATTGATTGATGATTTTTACCTTGCTGCCTGCGCCGGCCCGGTCGCCCAATCGGTAAACCTGGGCTGCCATGGCATCAAGCAACGGTCCAACCGCAGCATAGGCCTCGGCTTTGCCGGAGGTCATCATGGTCATTTGCCCGCTGGCAGCCTTGGCAGCGCCGCCGGAGATCGGTGCGTCGAGATAAAGAATGCCATGCTGGGCCAAACGCGACTCCAGGGCAATCGACCAATTCGGATCCACCGTCGAGCACATCACAAAAACGCTGCCGCGCTCAATCGCACTGACGCAACCTGTCTCGCCAAACAAAACGCTCTCGGTCTGCGCCGCATTGACGACGACCGAGACGATCACATCGCACCTGGCAGCCAACTCGGCCGCTGACGCACAGGCCACACCGCCCTCCTGTGCAAAGACCTGTGCGATCTCGGTGCGAACGTCAAATACATGCACGTTGCAGCCATGGCGACGCAGCGATCGCGCCATGCCGCTGCCCATGGCCCCGAGGCCGATAACTCCTACATTGCTTATCATCGGTTGGCTCCTTGGTTAGACCGTGATTCGAGCACAGACGGCCGCTGTCACCTGCGCCGTCGTAGCATTGCCACCCAGGTCGCGCGTGTGAAGTGCCGGGTCGGCAGTCACCTGCTCAACGACGGCCATCAACTTTTTCGCTGCAACCACCTCACCCAGATGCTCCAGCAGCATCACGCAGCTCCAGAACGTGCCCACCGGATTCGCCAGACCCTGGCCCATGATGTCGAATGCGGATCCGTGGATCGGCTCGAACATGGATGGGTAACGACGCTCCGGGTCGATGTTGGCGGTCGGTGCAATGCCCAGACTACCCGCCAGCGCCGCGGCCAGATCGCTCAGGATGTCGGCATGTAAATTGGTGGCCACCAGCGTATCAAGCGAAGCCGGGCGGTTGACCATGCGCGCGGTAGCGGCGTCCACCAGTTCTTTGTCCCATTTCACATCCGGGAACTCTTTCGAGATTTGCACTGCGATCTCATCCCACATCACCATGGCATGGCGTTGCGCGTTGGACTTGGTGACGACGGTCAGCAATTTGCGTGGACGGGACTGCGCCAGCCGAAAGGCGTAGCGCATGATGCGCTCGACACCGACGCGGGTCATGACCGACAGATCGGTTGCGACCTCCATCGAATGCCCTTGATGGGCCCGGCCTCCGACACCGGCGTATTCGCCCTCCGAGTTTTCGCGCACGATGACCCAGTCAAGGTCTTGCGGCTTGCAACGCTTGAGCGGGGCGTCGATACCGGGCAGGATGCGGGTTGGCCGCACGTTGGCGTACTGGTCGAAGCCCTGACAAATCTTCAGGCGCAGTCCCCATAGTGTGATGTGGTCCGGAATATACGGGTCACCGGCGGAGCCAAACAAAATTGCATCCTTGTCGCGCAGCGCATCCAGACCGTTGGTTGGCATCATCTCGCCGTGTTTGCGGTACCAGTCACCGCCCCACTCGAAGTGCTGGAAATCAAATCCGAAAGAGTTGCCCGCTGCGGCCAGCGCCGCCAGCACGGTCTGACCGGCTGGCACAACTTCTTTTCCGATGCCGTCGCCAGGAATGCAGGCGATTTTGTAGGTTCTCATGACATTTCTTTGCAGAGCTGTTATGGAGTTGGACTGTAGCAGTGCCAGGGCCGGCAAAGGGTGCCAAGGTAAAACACAGGCCGGCGGTTTTTATGGTGGATGGATAACGCCGGAGCTGGTCAGGCCATTCAAAGGTGGGCATGGTTGACAGGATGGGTAACCCCACTTCTGGCAAGCCTGCTCGATGCAGGCTGGCGGGAGGCGGCTCAAACGATATAGACTCATTTCCTCTCATTCAACGAAACAGCAGGAACTTCCCATGGTCAGCTCCACAATCGCGATTCAAAGCCTGGACGGAAAACAGTTTGATGCTTATCTTTCACTGCCACCCACCGGACGTGGCCCGGGACTAGTGATCGTTCAGGAAATATGGGGTGTCAACGAGCATATCCGCGCCGTGGCAGATCAGTACGCCATGGATGGTTATGTCGTAGTGGCGCCGGATATTTTCTGGCGCCAGGAGCCCAACGTTGATCTGATGTACGACGAAGCTGGCACAAAGAAAGCTTACCAGCTGATGCAGAATCTGGACGGCGCCAACGCCGTGGCTGATTTGCGCGCAACAGTTGAAGCCCTGCGCAATAGGCCCGAGCTCTACAGCAAGGTCGCAGTGGTGGGTTATTGCATGGGCGGACGCCTGGCCTATCATTTGGCGGCCAGCGGCGCGGTCGACACCGCCGTTTGCTATTACGGCGGCGGGATTCAAAACCATCTGGATCTGGCGCCATCGATCAATGTGCCTATCCTGTTCCATTACGGCGCACTGGATGCACACATTCCGGCGAGTGCCGTGGCTGCCGTCAAAAGCGCATTTGATGGGCGCTCCAAGGCTCAGTTTTATGTCTACGAAGGTGCCGACCACGGCTTCAGTTGCTGGGGCCGGCCAATGTACAACCAGCGCGCCTCAGCGCTGGCGCGTGGGCGGACTCTGGAATGGCTGTCGACCCAACTTGCCTGATCAAGGCGGTGGATAAGACGCCGATGGCGTGAAGCCTACCCGGTGCTGGCGAGGCTTGCCTCACGGGCGTGAGGCAGGTGGCAGCAAGTGCTCGGTCGTTACCGCGTTCCTAGTCCTTCTTTCCCTTGCCATGGCCTTTGCCGTGCTTTTCATGGTCATCATTGCGATTGCCATGTTCACCGCGGTTGCCAACCGAATACTCATTCTGGTACCAGTTCTCCTGGACGAAGTAGACCGGTTGACCGCAAGCGTTGTATTTGCGGCAGTGCTTGTCCCAGTGTTTCTCATGCCCAGGCGGTACCCGCAAATAGATGGGCTGACGTACCAGGCCAACGGGTGCCGTTTGAATGATCACAGGGGCCGGGTAAATCACCGGCGGTTGCGGCATATTGCCAAGGACGATGCGACCGTAGAAGCCCGGTTGGCCGATGCTCACGGCGACACCAACATCGGCCGCCATTGTTGAGCCCGCCAAAGTGGCAAATGCGGCGGCGACAAATAAACGTTTCATATTGGATCCATTGATGCGAGCGGTCGTTATACAACGCGCTGGCGCTGCCTGAGTTGACAGCCGGTTCTCTCAAAGACTGCTTAAGCGCGGCTAGCGCCAGTCAGTGGCACATCGTGTTACAAAGAATACGCCTACACAAGCGCCTAAAGGATGTGCCAACCCATACACTCGGGCCGAAATTTCCACCATTCAAAACTATCAGGAAGCGATGCAAATACCTTGCTATCGTGCCGTCTGCGCCGTACTCGCCGCCATCGCTGTCGGCGTTGCCCTGACCGGCTGTAGTGCATTGCAACCGGACGCACATCTGGCCGCATTCAGTACCCAGATGACAGGCAGGAACCAGGTGCCGCCGGTCGCCACGCCGGCCAGTGGCCAGTTGTTTGCCGTGCTGAATAAAAACACCCGGCTGTTTCGCTGGAAGCTGTCTTTCACGGGCCTGAGCGGGTCTGCCGCCAGCGGCCACTTTCATGGCCCGGCAGTCGTTGGCGCCAACGCGAACAGCGCGCTTGCCTTCAAAGCTCCGGTCAGGAGTCCTTTGGAAGGTCAGGCTACGCTGACTGCGGTGCAGGCGGCAGAGCTGCTGGCTGGCAAATGGTACGCCGATATTCACACTGCAAATCACCCCGGTGGCGAGATTCGGGGAAAACTGTTTTTACGCGAGTGAGGCTCCTTCAGCGGGATGTGCGATCGAACGGTAAAATTACCGTGAAACGTTTGACTCGATAAACAGGATCGGCTGCGGCGCGTCGCTGTGCGACCTGCCGTTATTTTTTTGGTCAGGTAGAAATGCAAAAATTTTTAGCAATCACTCTTTTTGCTGTTGTCGGCTCGACCTCGCAAGCGGCAGGAATCACCAACTTTACTGGCGCCGGTTCGTCCGCCGCAGCACCCATCTACCGCAGTTGGGCCACCGAGTATCAGAAGCAAAGTGGCGCGGTTCTTTCTTACGAGCCAGTTGGGTCGTCAGCTGGATTGAAGAAGATTCGTGCCGGAGAAACAGGTTTTGGGGCATCCGACGTTGCACCCTCGCAAGTTGAACTGGATAAGGACGGACTGGTGCTGTTTCCGGTGGCCATCACGGGAATCGCACCGGTATTCAACCTGCCAGGTATCCGTGACGGCCAGTTGCGACTGAGCGGTGACGTGCTGGCCCGAATCTTTATGGGTGAGATCAAGCGTTGGAACGCCACGCCCATCGCGCAGCTCAATCCGGAGCTCACATTGCCTGCCACCCCCATCAAGGTGCTGGTGCGCAGCGACGGATCGGGCACGACTTACAACTTTGCTGACTATCTGGCAAAGGTAAATCCGGCGTTCAAGGAAACGCTGGGCGTCAAGACCACCATTTCGTGGCCGCCCGGCTTCACTGGGGTGAAGGGCAGTGACGGAGTCGTTAAGGGAATGAAGGAAACGCTGGGCGCAATCGGGTATGTCGACTTCGGCTATGTCAAGGACAACAATTTGCGGGCTATCCAAATGAAAAACGCTGAGGAAGAGTTTTTGTACCCGTCGATTTCCGGATTCAAGGCTGCACTGTCCAATAGCGACTGGGTCAAGAAAAGCAATTTCACCACGACGTTGACCAACCACCGAGGCAGGGAAACCTGGCCCATCACGATGGGTACGTTTGCCCTGGTTCCCCGGATCACAGATAACGTTGCGCGGACCCGGCCGGCTCTTCAGTTTTTTGTCTGGGCATTCATGAACGGTGATGCGTTAGTTCAGAAGAACAACTTTGTGCGCCTGCCAGATCGGGTGCAGGCGTTGGCGTTCAAGGCGATTGCGTCGGTGCAGGACAAGCAGGGCCATACTGTCAATATGAATTTGGGCCTTTAGACGCGTCAGGCACATAGTCGCATCAACCAGCATCGACCAGGTGCTCGGCACTTAACTACCAGCGCAACAGGCGCCTGCCCAACAGCGCTCCCGCCAGTGTCGGAATTGCGATTCCCAAGACGTACCAGATGCCAATGAAAGGTGCGGCCGATTCGGGGCAGTGCAGCGCATACACCAGCGCACTGAGCGCACCGGACAGTAGACCGGCGCCAGCACCAGCGAGCGCCAGCCGAGTGGGGGCAAGACCTTTCAAGGCCCACAGCGTTGTCACGAATTGCGGCAGCGAGATCAGTGCGATGCTGAACGCACAGGTGTTCCAGGTGTCGCCCAGAATGAGGTAGCTTCGCTGCGTCGGCGCGGCGTTCATCAATACCATTGCGGCGAGCAGCCAAAGCGCCAGCACCGGCGCTACCAGCGCCGCCCAAACGCCGCCCAGTGGCACACCGGGTCGGCCCAGTCGCTGGGATGCGATCAAACCGCCCAGAGCGAGACTGCCGGCAAAGACCAGTTTCATCCAGAACATCAACTCGCCAGTGGCCTGCAGCAAGTCTGCGCGTATGCCGTGCGTGATGACCATCAACACAACAGCAGCCGGTAACCCGATGCTCAGCGCGATCGCGAAGCGCTGGCCAACAGCGCTGGCTGACACTGGTGCCGTGTCGGCAGCCAGCAGCAAAATGAGTTCATCGGTCTTCATGCGGACCTCCTGATTATGGCCGTGAGCGCCTTGAGACCACGATGCACGCCGACCTTGATAGCCGATTCCGACATGCCGGTGAGTTGGGCCGCTTCGATCACCGACAGACCCTCCAGCTTGACGTGCAGGATCGGCAAGCGCTGTCGGTCAGGAAGTTGTGCCAAAAGTTTGTTGAGGTCTTTGCTGGCCTCGGCGGCATCCGTGTCGGACGAAGCAAAGACTTCAAGCTCGTCGTCCAGCGGATCGGTTAACGCTTCGCGCGACGAGCGGGCGCGTAGCAAGTCAACCAGTTTGTAGCGGGCGATGGCGTGCATCCAGGCGGTCAGCGGCTGATCGCTCAGGTAGGTATGCCGCTGGTTGTGCACTGCGAGCAGTGTGTCTTGCACAAGATCCTCTACGTCGTCAGGTTGCTGAAAAAGCCGCTTTCTGAAGTAGGCACGTAAATGTGCGCTCAAGGCTTTCAGAAAACGGTGGTAGCTCGGTGCATCGCCGCCCAGCCCCTTTAGCAGTAGCTCGCGCAGCTGATTCTCCCTGTCGGTAAACCGGGCTTGCCTGGCTTTAGTTCGTTCCATGAAGGCGTTGGGTTACAGCGTGGGTAAAAAATATATTCTGCAATTTTTTTCGCCAACTGTAACCCGCGGACCGGTTTTGCAGAACTACCTAGCAGTCCGCATTGCGGCAGGAAATTCAAGGATCACAAATGAACTCGCAAAAACTGATCGTTCACCCCGGCTGGTTGCGCACCATGCACTGGCTCAACGCGATCGCGGTCGTGGTGCTGGTGATGAGCGGCTGGAGGATCTACAACGCCACCGCGTTTCTTGGATTTGCGATCCCGAAAGGCATCACATTGGGCGGCTGGCTGGGTGGCGCCTTGCAGTGGCACTTTGCGGCCATGTGGTTACTGGCGATCAACGGTTTGCTCTATCTGGCGCTCAATGTGGCGACGGGTCGTCTGTTGAAGAAGTTTTTCCCGCTCTCAATTAAAGCGTTGCTGGATGACTTGCTGGCTGCAGTCAAAGGCCGGCTTGCACATGCCGACCCGCAGCACTACAACATGGTGCAGCGACTGGCCTATCTGTTTGTGATGCTCGACAGCGTGCTGCTGGTGCTGTCCGGGCTGGTACTCTGGAAATCAGTCCAGTTTCCGCTGTTGCGCGAGCTACTGCTGGGTTATGAAAGCGCCCGGCGGGTGCACTTTTTTGCCATGGCGGCATTGACCGCATTTGTGGCAGTTCACCTGGCGATGGTGGCACTGGTGCCACGCACGCTGCTCTACATGGTTCGTGGTCGTTAACAGGTTCTTGAAATGAAAATAAAACACTCACCCCGTCTGGCCATCGATAGCGAGGTCGTGCTGAAAGAGGCGGTCGACCGCATCAGTCAAGCCAACCAGATCGGTCAACCGGCCCGGCGCGACTTTTTGCGCCGCTCGTTGACACTTGGCGGGCTTGCCATGCTCACCGGTTGTACGCTGGCAGACAAGACCAGCGTCGATCTGGCGTTGACCCGGATATCGCGCCTGAACGACGAAGTGCAGGGTTGGCTGTTCGCCCCCAGTCGACTGGCTCCGACCTACCCCGAGTCGATGATCACGCGCCCGTTTCCGTTCAACGCCTACTACGGTGAAGACGAGGTGCGCGAAGTCGAGGAAAGCAGCTACCGACTCGAAGTAACCGGCATGGTTGCCGACAAACGCAAATGGGCTCTGTCCGAACTGCGTGCCATGCCGCAAATCGACCAGATCACCCGTCATATTTGCGTGGAAGGTTGGAGCGCTATTGGCAAATGGGGTGGAGTTTCTTTCGGCAGCTTTCTGCGTCACGTGGGCGCCGATCTGGGCGCCAAATATGTGGGCTTCAAGTGCGCCGACGACTACTACACGAGCATTGATATGGCCACCGCGCTGCATCCGCAGACGGTTCTGGCCCTGACCTACGACGGGCAACCGTTGCCACCCAAGTATGGCTTTCCAATGAAGCTGCGCATGCCTACCAAGCTGGGCTACAAAAACCCGAAGCATATTCAGGCGATGTTCGTCACCAACACCTACCCTGGCGGCTACTGGGAAGACCAGGGTTACAACTGGTTCGGAGGTAGCTGAGCCCGCTCAGAGACCCCTGCAACACCGGCATCACTGCCACTTCATTCAACCACTGATCTATTTCTAATTTAGGAAGCCAACATGAAAACGCTGAACACATCTCTCTTTTGCGCCAGCATCCTCTTGGTCGCCGCCAGCGCGATGGCACAAGATGCAATGAGCAAAGAAACCATGAGCAAGGATGCCATGACGAAAGAGGCCATGTCGAAAGACACAATGGCGAAGGACAGCATGAAGAAAGACAGCATGAGCAAGGATGCGATGAAAAAAGATGCCATGACCAAAGACGGCATGAAAAAGGACACCATGGCCAAGGATGGGATGGGTATGGATGAGATGAAGAAATAGGCGCAAACTTGCCCTCGCATCCAGCACTGGTTTGTTGGGTCGGGTGCAAATATTGGAGTTGGGCGAAGCGGCTTCAATGAGGGCAACATTGCGAGAAAAATCATGTTGAACCAAGCGCACAAGCACTTGCGTGGAAGCGTCACCGACCCGCTATTGCAGGCGCGTCTGAAGGGATCGGTGTGGAGTCTTTGCCGGAACTGTTACCGATCTGAGAATGGCCGCATCGCGGCCCATTTCCCAGGCTTTACCCGTGAGCACGTCCGGTCAGTGAGTCGACCCGACTTGCTGAGCGTGCAGCGTCACGCGCACAATCTCGCAAGGACGCCACAGGCGCATTGGCGGACCTCCATACCTGGCTGTTGCTCAGTCAAACAACTCTTTCCAAATCGACTTCTTGCCGCGGTAGCCCTGATGATCGTCATGATGGTCTTCACGATAGCCATGGCCTCCATCGTATTGTTGCGCAGGTGGACGCATAGGAGCTTGTGCCGCTGGTTCTACGGCAACTTGTGATGGCTCGCGCATGCTGCGCTCGATAATTTTGTCCAGTTCTCCGCGGTCCAGCCAGACCCCGCGGCACTGGGGGCAGTAGTCGATCTCGATGCCCAATCGTTCAGACATCAACAAATCCGCAGTGGTGCAAATGGGACATTTCATGAATATTTCCTTTTCCTTGAGCCAGTGGCAACGCATACCATCACCGGTTTTTCTTTCATTATTTTTCCCCGGTTAAGTCTGCCATTCAAAATTTTCAATGTTGAAATTAACATCGATTTCTTAAGCTGGCATTAATACGTCGGTGCTGAGGCTCACCAGGGTAGAAGCAGACTCCTCGTATCCGTGAGCACAGGAAGATGCAGCGCCTATACTGTTCGTGAAGACGCCCAGAATGTCGTACGCTTGAGCAACCGGGTCTGACAAGACAGCCGTCATGAAAAAGCACGCACCACCAGTCCATCAAATAGAACTGCGTGTCGTCAAACTCGCGGAGCTTTTCAACTCCATGGATCCGACGCCGTTCCATCATCGCGACCTCGATACCGACGCTGTCGAGTTCCTGGAGAGCTGGGCCATGGAGTTTCCCCAGGACAGCCATTTTCGAATCCAGATTCATATCGAGGAGATGCCCAAGGAAGACCCCGCACCAGTGGTGGTGGCGGCTATCCACAACTATTTTGAATACAAATCTGTATTGGCCAGACGAAACCTGCGCCTGCTTCTGCTGGAAGGGCGCACCAGCTTAATGATCGGGCTCGGTTTTTTGGCAATGTGCCTGCTGGGCGCCGACCTGTTGCCGGTCTCACCTGGCAATACGTTCCTGCGTGTGCTCAAGGAAAGTCTGATCATCGGCGGCTGGGTTGCCATGTGGCGCCCGATGCAGATCTTCCTGTACGAATGGTGGCCGCTGGTTCGAAGGGGAAAGATTTACCGCAAACTGGGCCAGGCAATGGTGCACGTCGTGTCGGCGAAAGCTTAAGTCCATTTATTGGCGAGCGACTTTGATCTTGACGAATCGGCGCTAGTCGTCATTCTCCCGCTGACCCCGATTCTTGCCTCCGTCGCCAGCGCACTGGCGGTTTATTAATCCACATCACTTAAACCGGACTTTGATGGCCTGACTGGTGTTGCGGCCCGAAATGCAAGTGAACTCCCGGTCCCGGGCTGTTCGACTTGCTCGCCTCAGGCGATGGCATTGGGCAAGCCGAATGTTCTGACCAAAGAAGTGTCGCTACTGAAATTAATTTTTCAATAGATTTTCACTAATTCAGGAATTCTTGAACCCGCCAAGCCTAGCCTTATTTCTTCCTCCAGATGTCATTGGTGACATCAATACCTGAATGAAAGGAAGGCCAAGAATGAGATATCGCGCACTTTTTCCCCGCGGTTTATTCGCGGAACTTGATCGGTTGCAAAGGGAAATGCAGCAAACGGCTGATTTGTCTCCAAACATCCGAGGCGTGGCAAGGGGTGGATTTCCGGCCATCAATGTCGGTGGTACGTCAAAATCAGTTGAGATCTACGCCTTTGCGCCGGGGGTCGATCCAGCCAGTCTTGAAGTCGAGATAGAAAAAGGTGTTCTCACCATTGCTGGCGAGCGCAAACTGGATGAGTTCTCTGAAACCGCGTCGGTACACATCGACGAACGTTTTGCCGGACGGTTTCGGCGAATCGTAAGTTTGCCCGACGACATCAATGCCGCCGCCATCAAGGCAAAGTATCGCGACGGCGTCTTGCACGTCAGTGTTGCTCGCAGTGAAGCCGCGCAACCGCGCCGGATCCAGATTCAGTAGGAGAAAGCTATGACCAACAGCACCGCCAATGCAAAGCAGACAATGACTTCGCGCGATGATGCAGTCATGCTGCCGCCAGTCGACGTCATCGAGGACTCGTCAGGTATCACCCTTTATGCCGACATCCCCGGCGTGCCGAAGGATCGCCTGAATCTGCAGGTAGAGTCAGACACGCTGACAATCGAGGCAGATGTGGTACTGGAAGAGCCTGAAGCAATGGACGCCAACCACGCAGAAGTGAGTCTGGCGCGCTATCGTCGAGTATTCACCTTATCGAAGGAGCTTGACCCAACCAAGGTTTCGGCTGAGTTCGAGCAAGGGGTTTTGAAACTGCGCATTCCAAAAGCCGACCACGCGCAGCCGCGCAAGATTCAAATTGCAGTAAGTTGACAGGCTGCAGGAGTGCTCTGAAATGAACGGAGCGCTCCTGTCGTCGCTTCCCGCCGACGGTGCCTCCTGGGTTGGTCGTTTGATGCAGACGGTTGCGGCGATCAATGTCGGCTATTCCCTTCTGGCGCCGGCGTCATGGCAAGTCGTCAATCGACAAAAAAATCGGGGATGAAGTTTTTGGTACCGGGCGTGACCGAGTATTTTTCCAGGTCGGTGATGCCATGCGCCGCCAGCAGCGTGTCGTCGATATAAAAGTTGCCGGTGTTGGAACTGGCGCTGGTCAGAATCAGCCAGGCGGCATCTGACAGGATTTCGGGCTTGCGGCACAGGGCTACATCAACGCCCGGAATCATTTGCATGGCGGCGGTGGCGATGGCGGTGCGCGGCCACAAGCTGTTGACGCCAATGCCATATCTTTTGAACTCACCCGCATGACCCAGTGTGCACATGCTCATGCCGTACTTGGCCATGCTGTAAGCGGTGTGGCTCTGAAACCAGTGCGTTTTCATGGACAGCGGTGGCGACATCGTCAGTACCTGAGGATTGCGCCCGGCCGCTGCCGATTTCTTCAACTCGGCCAGGCAGGCCATGGTGCACAGGTAGGTGCCGCGCGCATTGATGCCGTTCATCAAGTCAAAGCGCTTCATCGGCGTCGCTTCGGTGTTGGTCAGGCTGATGGCGCTGGCATTGTTCACCAGGATGTCGATGCCGCCAAAGGCTGCCACAGCCCGGGACACGGCAGCAAAAACGGCCGCGTCATCGCGGATGTCCACGGCCAATGGCAAGGCCTGGCCACCCATCGCCTCTACCTCTTTGGCGGCGCTGTAAATGGTGCCCGGCAACTTCGGATTTGGATCGGTCGTCTTGGCGACGATCACGATGTTGGCGCCATCTGTCGCCGCCCGCTTGGCGATAGCCAGGCCAATGCCGCGCGAGGCACCGGTGATGAAGAGTGTTTTGCCTTTCAGGCTGGTGATCTGGTTTGCTGTGCTCATGTTCAACTCTCCTGTGGTTCAAACTTTTGAGAAATCCGGCTTGCGTTTTTCCATGAACGCCGTGAAGGCCTCGCGCGCGGCAGGCTCATGCAGCAGATGGGCAAAGCTGGCGCCTTCTTCCTGCATGCGCTCGGCGACCAAACCGGCCTGACTCTTTTTCATCAGTCGTTTGGTTTCGATCAGTGAATTCAAGGGCTTGCCCGCCAGCTTGTGCGCCTGGCGCTGCGCCAGTGCCGCAGCTTCGCTGGGCGGCACGATACGGCTGATCAATCCCATCTCCAGTGCCGACTCGGCCAGGAACGGTTCACCCAGCAACAAGGCCTCGGCAGCGCGGCCATAGCCCATCAACTGCGGCGCCAGATAACTTGATGCAGCTTCAGGACACAGACCCAGATTGACGAACGGCATGGAGAATGCTGCGTTGTCGCCGGCATAGACCAGATCGCAATGAAACAGCATGGTAGTGCCAATGCCCACTGCCGGACCACAAACCGCGGCCAACAACGGCTTTGAAAAGGTACTGATGGCACGCAGGAACTGAAACGCAGGCGACTCTTGTGTGGTTGCCAATCGATTCAAAAAGTCGCTTATGTCGTTGCCGGCGCTAAAAATTGTTTCATGCCCCTGAAGCACCACGACGCGCAGCTTGGCGTCGGCGTCAGTCTGCGCCAGCGCATCGGCTATGGCGGCGTACATGTCCCTGGTGAGAGCGTTTTTTTTGTCCAGCCGGTTCAGCGTGATGGTCATGACGCCATCCGTGCGGTCTATCAGTATTTCATTCATGTGTCAGCCTCGTTACTTGGCAAGTGCCTCGCGCACGAAATCGAGCCGGTCCTGGCCCCAGAACATCTGGTCATCGACAAAAAATGTCGGGGCACCAAAGACACCCCGCGCAACAGCACTTTCGGTCGCCGCCTTCAGTTGGTCCTTGACGGTTTGCTCGCTGGCTAAGGCCAGTAGCGCTGGTGCATCCAAACCCGAAGCTTGCAGCACCCCGACCACAGTCGGTGCATCGTTCATGTTCTGCTTGTCTACCCATATCGCGCGGAACACGACAGCGCAGTAGTCCGCAAAACGTGGATCCTCGCGTAGCTGCAAACCGGTCGCGATGCGCATCAGGGTAAGGGTGTTGATCGGGAAAAACGGATTGAATTTGAATGGCACGCCATAGCGCTCGGCAAAACGGGCAAAGTCCCGAAACATGTATTTGCCTTTGGCTGGGACGCTGGCCGGAGATGCATTACCGGTCGCCGCGAAAACGCCACCCAGCAGCATAGGCCGCCACAGCGCGGTGGCGCCGCTGTCGGCAGCCAGCGCCGGCAACTGGGTATAGGCCAGGTAGGCGGCCGGGCTGCCGAAGTCAAAGTAATACTCCAGGGTTTTGCTCATTCTTGTGTCTCCATTCAGGGTGGTCCGGGTCAAAATTTCTCCATCCAGGGGCGCAAGTCAAGCTCATGCGTCCAGGCGTCACGCGGTTGACTGTGCAACATCCAGTACTGGTCGGCAATGTGGTCCGGGTTGAGTATGCCCAGCTGCGCCTTCAAGGCGTAGCGCTCCGGGAAATTGTCACGGATGAAACCGGTGTCGATGGCACCATCCACAACCACATGCGCGACATGAATGCCCTGCGGTCCCAATTCACGCGCCATGCTCTGCGCCAGAGCGCGCAGAGCATGCTTGGCACCGGCGAAAGCGGCGAAATTGGCGCTACCGCGCAGCGATGCCGTGGCACCGGTAAAGATGATGGTTTGCGCGCGCTCGGGCGTTACGCGGTGAACCATGCGTTTGGCGACTTCGCGGCCATTCAGGAAGCCACCAAAACAAGCCATTTCCCAAATCTTGAAGTATTTGCGTGCCGTCTCTTGCAAAATACTGCTGGGCGCATTGGCGCCGATGTTGAACACCAACACTTCAATCGGACCGATGGTCGACTCGATTTGTTCGATCAACGCCACCACCTCTTCTTCCTTGCGCGCGTCGCTGGCAAAGCCGTGCGCCACGCCACCATCGGCGCTGATCTGTTCAAGCAGGGGCTGCAGCTTGTCCAGGCTACGCCGCGTCACGCATGACGCAAACCCTTCGCGCGCAAAGCGCCGTGCAATGGCGCCACCCGTTGCGTCACCGGCACCGATAACCAGAGCTACTTTGTTCATGTTCATTCCTACTACCCTCGCAGTGTGACCGCAGCGCCCGACCGACGCTGTCCTGCGTGTGACGTCTCAGACGCGCTCAAAAATTCCAGCAGCGCCCTGACCCATGCCAACACACATGGAGACCATGGCGTACTTCAGATTGTTGCGGTGCAGCGCATGGATGGCAGTGGCAGAGCGGATGGCGCCGGTGGCGCCCAGCGGGTGACCCAACGCAATGGCGCCGCCCATCGGGTTGACCTTGGCCGGATTCAGCCCCAGTGTGTTGATGACGGCCAGGGACTGCGCTGCGAACGCCTCGTTGAGCTCGATCCAGTCAATGTCGTCCTGCTTCAGATTGGCGTAACGCAGCGCCGCCGGAATGGCCTCAATCGGGCCAATGCCCATGATGTGCGGCGGCACGCCTTTGGCGGCAAAACTGACGAAGCGTGCCAGCGGCTTCAAACCAAATTGCTTGAGTGCTTTTTCGCTGACCAGAATAAGGGCACCAGCGCCGTCCGAAGTTTGCGAGCTGTTACCGGCCGTGACCGAACCGCGCGCCGCGAACACTGTTTTCAATTTCGCCAGACCCTCCATCGAAGTGTCGGCACGCGCACCTTCATCCAGAGTGATCAGACGTTTTTTCTCGACCACTTCCCCGGACTGCAAATCGGGCGAACGATCCGTCACTTCAACCGGCGTAATCTCGGCGGTGAACTGACCGGTTTCCATGGCAGCCAGCGCCTTTTTGTGCGACGCAACAGCAAACTCGTCCTGCGCCTGACGGCTGATTTTCCATTGCGTGGCCACTTTCTCGGCGGTCAGGCCCATGCCATAGGCAATGCCGATGTTCTCGTCGTTGTTGAACATGGTGGGCGACAGAGAAGGTGCATTGCCCATCATGGGCACCAGGCTCATGCTCTCCACGCCGGCAGCAATCATCACATCCGCTTCGCCGACGCGAATACGGTCGGCCGCCATTTGCACGGCAGAAAGGCCGGAGGCGCAAAAACGGTTCACGGTAATGCCACCAACGCTGGTTGGCAAGCCTGCCAGCACGGCGCCAATGCGCGCAATGTTCAGACCCTGCTGACCTTCCGGGATGGCACAACCGCAGATCAGGTCTTCTATTGCCTGCGGGTCAAGACCGGGCGCTTGCGCCAGCGCTGCCTGCAAAACTTTAACCAGCAGTTCGTCCGGACGCGCATTGCGGAAAAACCCACGGTGCGAACGTCCAATGGGCGTGCGCGTGGCGGCAACGATATAGGCTTCTTGAATTTTCTTCATATTAATTTCTCACTGGCTTGCCGGTTGACATCATTCCCATGATCCGTTCTTGCGTCTTGGGGTGAGTCAGCAGCGAGCAAAATGCTTTACGCTCCAGCGTCATCAGGTACTCTTCACTCACCAGGCTACCGGCGTCCACATCGCCACCGCACACTACGTTGGCAATCAGAGAGGCAATATGAAAATCGTGCGCACTGACAAAGCCGCCATCGCGCATGTTGACCAGCGAGCCCTTGATGGTAGCCACACCACTGCGTCCGGCCACAGCAAACAGGCGCTTGTGTGGTGCGCGGTAGCCGCCAGCAAACATGGCTTTGGCCTCGTTGATGGCCACAAACAGCAACTCGTCCTTGTGCGGCACGATGACGTCACTGTCCAGCAGATAGCCCAGTTTACGGGACTCCAGCGCGCTCGTTCCCACCTTGGCCATGGCGGCTGCAGTGAAACCTTCAGTCAGGAACGGTAACAAATCCTTGCCCGTGGAATTGGCTGCATTCTCTGCCGCATGGCGCGCGATATAGGTCAGGCCACCGGCACCGGGCACCAGGCCGACACCCACTTCGACCAGGCCGATATAGCTTTCCATGGCGACCACGCGCCGCGCCGAGTACACCGCCAGTTCACAGCCACCGCCCAGCGCCAGGCCACGCACCGCCGACACGACCGGCACACTGGCATAGCGCAGCCTGAGCATGGCCTGTTGCATCTCGGCTTCGGCACCATCAATCGCTTTGACGCCACCGATCATGAAGGCCGGCAGCATGGCCTGCAGGTCTGCGCCAGCCGAGAACATCTCATCCGGCGACCAGACTACCAAACCGTGGTAGCTGGCCTCGGCCAACTCCAGGCCCTGCATCAAACCTTCGACCACGCCGGGGCTGATGGCATGCATCTTGGTCTTGATACTGGCGATCAGTACTTCATTGTCGAGCGTCCACAGGCGAATGGCTTCGTCTTCATGCAACGTCTTGCCAGCCGTTGCAGCCTTGGGCGCGTTGGCACCCAGCACGCTCTCGGGGAAGTGCTGGCGTGCGTACACCGGCAGGCTGCGTGGCAAAACAAATTGACCGGTACTTGGGTTCCACGAACCTTGTTCCGTGTGCACCCCACCGGCGTCGGCCACCGGACCTTGAAAGACCCAATCGGGCAGCGGTGCCTTGCACAAGGCCTTGCCGGTATCGATATCCTCCTTGATCATGTGGGCCACCGTCAGCCAGCCAGCCTCCTGCCACAACTCGAACGGACCCTGCTTCATGCCAAAGCCCCAACGCAGGCAAAAGTCGACATCGCGCGCGTTGTCGGCAATCGAGGCCAGATGGACGGCGGCGTAATGGAAACTGTTGCGCAAAATAGCCCACAAAAATCGACCTTGCGCGCCTTCGCTGTCACGCAACAGTTTCAAGCGCTCGGCCGCCGGTTTTTTCAGCATGCGGCTGTAAACCTCGTCACCCTTTTCGCCAGCGGGCACATAGTCTTTGCTGGCCAGGTCAAAGCGCAAGATGTCACGCCCCACCTTCTTGAAAAAACCGGCCTTGCTTTTCTGCCCCAGGTTGCCCATGTCGAGCAGCGTCTTGAGCACTTCGGGTGTCGCGAAACTCTCGTAGAACGGGTCGAACTGGGTTGCCCCTTTGGTAGCGTCGAGACTCAGCGTGTCCTGCAAGGTCTTGATCACATGCGCCATGGTGTCCAGGCCCACAACGTCGGCGGTGCGGAAGGTGCCTGAGCTGGCCCGCCCCATTTTCTTGCCGGTCAGGTCGTCCACCACGTCGTAGGTCAGACCGAAGTTGGCCACCTCTTTCATGGTTGCCAGCATGCCGGCAATGCCGACCCGGTTGGCGATGAAATTGGGCGAATCCTTGGCGCGCACCACACCCTTGCCCAGGTTGCTGGTGACGAAGGCTTCCAGATCGTCCAGGATCTGGCGCTGCGTGGTGGGCGTGTTGATCAATTCCACCAGCATCATGTAGCGCGGTGGATTGAAAAAGTGGATGCCGCAAAAGCGTGGCTTGATTTCCTCGGGCAGCGCTTCACTCAGCTTGGTGATCGACAAACCGGAAGTGTTGGACGCGACGATGGCGTGCGGCGCCAAAAAGGGTGCGATTTTTTTGTACAGATCGAGTTTCCAGTCCATGCGCTCGGCAATCGCCTCGATGACAAGATCACAGTCCTTGAGCAGCTCCAGATGTTCTTCGTAGTTGGCCTGTTGGATCAGCCCGGCATCATCCGTCACACCCAATGGTGCGGGCTTGAGTTTTTTCAGACCATCAATGGCGCGCGTCACAATGCCGTTCTTTGGCCCCTCTTTGGCGGGCAGGTCAAACAAAATGACCGGCACCTTGACATTGACCAGATGGGCCGCAATTTGCGCACCCATCACGCCCGCACCTAGTACGGCAACTTTTTTGACATTGAAGCGGGACATGACTGTTCCTGAATTGGATTTGAAGAACTTTGTGGGACAGACCGCAACCGCTTGGCGGCAGCTCTGTCCTCAACCGATTAGGGTGTGCGAACCCAGGTTTGGGTGCGCCCGAAGAAGGCAATCGAGCCGCGCACTTCAAGTTTCTTGCCGCCTTCAATCGGGGTCAGGCGCAGGGTATATTCCTTGCCGTTTTCCGGATCAAGAATCTTCCCGCCTTCCCACACATCCTTGTCGGCGAGCTTTTTCCCCCCGCGAATAATCTCCAGGCCCAGCATCGGCTTGTCCTTGCGGTCATCACTGCACTCCTTGCAGACACCTTTTTGATCGGCTTCCTTGCGCAGCAGCTTTTCAATGCGACCACTGATCACACCGTTAACTTCGGAAATCTGAATCAGGCTTTTGAGTTCTCCAGTCTTGTCGTCGATGCTGTGCCAATTGCCCACTGGCGACATCTGCGCCTGGGCACCGGCAAAGGCACCCAGGGCGGCAACTGCCAAGGTGCAGCGAATCACAAATCCGGTAGTTTTCATCACATGTCTCCTAAGGTTGACTTTTTGGGGGGAAACTATTAGGCCAACGCAGCCTCGGTATCCATCAGCACCTTGGCGCCAGCACGCGCCGTGCGCATTAAGGTCGCGGTTTCTGGGAAAAGTTTGGCAAAGTAAAAACGTGCCGTTTGCAGTTTCGCCAGATAGAACTGATCGGTATTGCCACTGGCGATTTCACGCAACGCCACTTGCGCCATGCGGGCCCAGAAGTAGCCAAATACCAGATGGCCCGCAACGCGCAGGTAGTCGACGGCAGCGGCACCTACTTCTTCAGGATTTTGAAAACCCTTGAAGCCAACTTCGGTGGTGAATTTGGTCATCTGTTCGCCAAGAACAGCAATCGGTGTGATGAATTCGGCCATCTTTTCGTTGACGCCTTCCTCGGCCACCAACTGGCCCACGAGTTTGCCAAACTTGCGCAAAGTGGCACCGTTGTTGCCCAGTATCTTGCGGCCCAGCAGGTCCAGTGACTGAACAGTGTTGGTTCCCTCGTAAATCATGTTGATTCGGGCGTCGCGAACATACTGTTCCATACCCCATTCCTTGATGTAGCCGTGGCCGCCGAACACCTGCAGGCAGGCCGACGTCGCGGTCC